>JBBSCL010000255.1:0-5267 GCA_038250345.1 Leptolyngbyales cyanobacterium | reverse complement strand
TCGGATTAAGCGACTGGCTCGAAAAACGATTTGCTTCTCCAAGTCCATTTGGTTGCATGATGCCGTGATTGGTCTATTCATCAACCGCTACGAATTTGGCTTAGACATCTAAGTTCGATCCACAAGTCTAGAACACGACCGGCTTAGACATCTAAGTTCGATCCACAAGTCTAGAACACGACCATGTAATGATTGGGCTGTGAGAGTTGGGCTGTGATTATTGAGACGAATTACCAAATTCATCAGCCGATTGCATCGACATTTCTAGCTGACAGAGGATCGCCCTGCGCTGCATCGTTTGAAAGATATTGTAAAAGCCATTGGCGCGAGAAGGCGTGAGGCTGACATCCAAACCCGTATCTTTGATGAAATCGGGCGTGAGTTGAGCAATTTCTTGAGGAGTCAAGCCATTCAGCCCTTCAACTAGCAGTGCCACCAAACCTTTTGTCAACTGAGCGTCGGAGTCTGCCTGAAATATCACCTTTCCATCCGCCAGTGCGGCGATGATAAAAACTTGAGACACACATCCTGGAACTTTATTCTCAGCAGTTTTTTGAGCCTCTGAAAGCGCTGGCAACCGTTTGGCAAGCCAGAGGAGATATTCGTAGCGTCGCTTTGGATCGGTTGTTTGCTGTAAACGACGAACAATCTTTTCTAAAACGGGTGGCAATGGCACAGATGAGGTAGACATTTAACGACTGAGAGGCGCGATCGCGCCATAAACACTATTCCTTATTACCTTAACGCGCCATTCATAGACTATCTACAAACTATCTACGAAAGCATACTACGCAACTGACGCAGCGATCGCACACAAGCAGGACAGTCGCAGCCAAATAGAGCGATCGTGGCATCACTTTCTTCTTCACTCATATCAAATGAGGTTGCTGTTACATCATCGATTTCGGCTGCATCCCGCACACTGACAGGAGATTGGGTAATATCAAAAATCTTAGCCGCTGCTGAGGTGACACGTTTACAGGTAAATTGCGTTTCTGTATGAGTCGCCGCACGAAGGCAAGTTGTTTCCTGAGAAACCTTCACCCAAGCAGGTTTACTCGCTTGAATAGGTTGAACCATAATCAGCGACACGACTGAAGCAAACGTCGCCGGAGAAAGGAGCAGAAGCCGCAAAAATTGATTCATAGTGATTTGCAAGTGTGAAGAGGAACGCAATCTGTCAAAACCTGCTAATTATTCCACATCAACTGATAAGTGATCCGCAAGTTTTGCAAAGACTTGCATCGCCTAAATGCCAAATAAAGTCTGTAGGCGCTTCCGAATTCGCAGCAGTGGGGTTTCTTCAGAAAATTCTGACAAGATGCCCATATCCCGTAGCATTTGTTGACGCTCCATCAACTTTTGAGCAATTTGGTCAGCTAACCCTTGATGATTCGCAAGTAGCCGCTGGAGGTCGTTGCGCTCAATAATGAACAACACTGAGTCTTCTAAAGTGCGAACCGATGCCGATCGCGGAATGCCCATTAGCAAAGACATTTCACCAAAAAACTCGCCTTCATTCAAAGTTGCGATGTATTGCTCTACCCGCCGAGAAAAAATTTCCACCGACCCTTTCAAAATGATGTAAAACGATTCTCCTGGATCGCCTTCCTCACAAACAATTTGATCCGTTGGATAAATCTGACGGTAGCCATATTCAATCAACTGCAACAGTTCTGGATCTGAACACTGGTCAAAATAGCTAATCTTTCTGAGCAAATTGCGGAGCGTTAAATTATTAGGAGAAATCGGTGTCTTTTTAACCTCACCAGGAGATGCTTCTGCCGGTGAAGGCTTTGGATGACTGTGATCACCACTGCCGTTCCGCTGTTGTGAGCCGATGATTTTATCTAGATTGTGGATGGATAGCTCTTGCTGCGGAAAGGGGATTTGGATGCCGCGATCGCGAAACTCTTGATCGATCAAAAAGTTGAGAGCGCTTTTGATCGGTTCACTCTCGGCGGGTTGGTCAATCCACACCAGTAGCTCAAACTTTAAATCACTCTCCCCAAAATCACGAAACCACACTTTGGGAGATGGATTAGACAACACTCTAGGTTCGTGACGAGCGCAACTAAGCAACGCTTCGGATACTGCCAAAGTATCGCTACCATACTCAACGCCGACCGGAATATGAATGCGGCAACGGGGATCAGTATGGCTCCAGTTAATCACGTGGTTTTCAACGAACTTCATGTTTGGCACAATGACAAAAACACCATCCTGAGTCCGAACGTTGGTGGAGCGAATCGAAATATTTTCGACAGTTCCCAACAGATCGCCAACCTGGATGAAATCGCCCACGCGAATGGGTTGTTCTAGCAGGATTGTTAAGCCGCTAATGAAGTTGCTGGCAAGGTTTTGTAGCCCAAAACCAACCCCAATGCCAATCACACCGGCAAAGATAGTTAAGGAACTGAGGTTTACGCCTGCGGTTTGCAAGACGATGATCAGCCCTAGAAAGGTGAGCAGATAGCGAATGAACGCGGTGACGACTTCGCGGGTTCCGCGATCGAAGCCTAGATGAGTCAGCACGCCCCGCTTGATCCAACTGCTGACGGCGTGGGATAGCCAAAATACGCCAATCAGGATCAGGATCAGGGTGGTGATCAGACTGGCAGAATATCGATTCCCGCCCATTTCAAAAATGGGAGCGGAAAAGATGCGGACGAGGTTAAGAAATAATTCTTGAATTTGGGTGAGGAGCCACTGCATGGGGGTTGAAAGTGACGAGAACAATTACTCGATTATTGTGCCGGATTTAAGGCTGAAAATTTGCGATCGCAATTTTACCCAGCAGTTAGTTTCATGCAGCCGCTTAGTTCAGCGGTTTCGGGAAGTGTATTTATAATGAGACGATTCTATTTGTAAGAATTACCGTTATATGACTTGCTGTGGAATGCGCTTATGAAGGGTGGAAGCAAATATCAGCCATTGCTGGAGTATTTACAGGAGAGCGATCGCGTTGAGGTCGTGCTAACCTTTGCGGATATTGAAACTCTGATGGGTGCTTCACTACCGGAGTCTGCCCGCCACAATCGGTCATGGTGGAGCAATCGCAGCAAAGGCGCACTGCAAGCCACCGCTTGGATGAATGCTGGCTACTTAGTAAAAAATTTAAATTTTTTAGATGAACAGGTCACTTTTTATAAGCCGTCTCAAGTTTATACAGTGCCGCGTGTCAATGACGAGATTCAATGGAACGGGGAACTGGTCAAAGCCTTGCGATCGCATATGAAACTAACCCAAGTTGGCTTTGCTCAAGAACTCCGCATCCGACAACAAACCGTCAGCGAATGGGAAAAAGGGGTATACGAACCCTCGCGAGCCTCTTCAAATTATTTAACCTTAGTCGCTGAAAAAGCCAAGTTCAAGCTTGAGTCAGAAGATCCTTAAATTGCTCTGTGGGAGTTCAAGATCAGTTTTGGGAATACCAGAAGCAGATCACTGGAACTTTACCCACACAACTCCATGGCACGTCATAAAATCACGACCCTGACCGATCGCACAACCGGGCAAAAAATCAAATTTGGTGGTTTTCAACCTGCAAACGGCAAAAAACCGCCAAAATCTCAAAAATATGCGGGCGATCGCTTTCAAGCCGAGCAATTGCCACCCCGCATCGATTTGCGCCCCTACATGACCGCCGTTGAAAACCAATCCGAACTCAGCAGTTGTGTTGCCAACTCACTGGCTGGAGCCTACGAATATCTGGCAAAACGGGCAAACGGCGATGCGGGTGATGTCAGCCGCCTGTTTATCTACTACAACGCCCGTGCCTATGAAAACAGCAAAGAAGATGCAGGCTGTATGATCGTCTCTGCCATTCAAGTGTTGCAAGAACACGGAGCCTGTAGCGAAGCAACCTGGGCATATGAAGCAGCCCAAGTTAACGTGCAACCCCATGATGCCGCCTACGAAGAAGCTCGTAAATTTTTAGTGCAAGAAGCTCAAGAAATTGACTGCAACCTAACCGCCATGAAAAATTGCCTCGCCGAAGGCTTTCCCTTCGCCTTGGGGCTAAAGCTTTTCCATTCCTTCGACAAAGCTCAAAAGCGCGGCATTGTGCCGATTCCTGACCCTTCTGAACAAGGTCGGGCAGAACACGGCTGGCACGCCATGCTGTGCGTCGGCTATTCCGACCAATCGCAAGCATTTATCGTGCGTAATTCGTGGGGCGAAGAATGGGGAGAAAAAGGCTATTGTTACGTGCCCTACAGCTACATGAGTAATCCTAAACTCTGCCAGGAGCTATGGGCAGTCCGGGCTGTAAGCGATTTGGATTTTAGTCAGGGCGTATGGGTCGAAGACGATTTTGCGGTTGCCGATGCGATTTTTGACCTGTTTGGCGATGAACTGGAAGTAGATACAGAAACAGTTTATGCCTACGATTATGTTGAGTATGAAGATGACTCGGATGCTGACGAAGGAGTCACTGGCGACTCTGAAGACTCTGAATTTGAGGAAACGGCTGAAGCTGAAGAATACGAAGAATCGACTGAAACCGTAGAAGCTGACTACGAGGAAAGTGAAGAGACCTCTGAAGAATACTCAGAGGAAGAAAGTGAGGAATATGAAGAAGAGGAAGAAGAAATAGAAGATAGCGGTGAAGTAGAAGAGGAAGCAGAGGAAGAGGAGACAGAAGAGGAAGAGTACTTAGAGGATGAAGAATCGACTGAAACCGTAGAAGCTGACTATGAGGAGAGTGAGGAAACTTCTGAAGAATATTCAGAGGAAGAATCTAGCGAGGAGTATGAAGAGGAAGAAATAGAAGATAGCGGTGACGCGGAAGAGGAGGCAGAGGAAGATTACGAAGAATCAGAAGAGGAATAAAAGTCTTTAAACCGGATTGCGATACGCTCAATCCTCGATTGTTGAAGGTTGAGCGTAGTCGAAACCTGTCTGGTCGGCACACTATTAACCAGGAAATTCCTTAAGACTGTTTTCTTTACTGCTTCAAAGTTTTGACCGTGAGAATCTGAGGTGGGGTGGAATCGGGAGGATAGAGAAAATCGAATTGGACAAGGCGACGATCGCCCGGTTTCATCGTCATCACGGCTAAGGGTTCGCCCTGCTGTCCGCGTCGCTGTACGAGATGCACATAGCGAGTTTGGGGAAGGCGGCGATCGTCGGTGTTGCTGCTTGGATTGGACAAAGCTCCACATTTCATCAACTTCTGCCTCTACCTCCTCCCATTGGCACAGCCGCACGATCGTCTGACCTGGTTCTATCTCAGCTAACCGAGCTTGATTGATAGATCGCAGATG
>JBBSCL010000254.1:0-5276 GCA_038250345.1 Leptolyngbyales cyanobacterium | reverse complement strand
GCAAATTGGTAGTTACAGCCCTTTTTTCAACCATTTTCGGTTCCTTTCCAGCTAAGAATCTTGCGTTATGGGCTTTTAGAGGATTTTCTCCGAGCAAAAAATGGCTGAAACCCGCATTTCTTCTGAGTTGAGCAATTACAGATTGTGTTTGATGCCTGGTGTGTGTGGTGTTGAGGAGAGCAAGCATGAGTCGGTTCCCTAGAAAGTCATTAAGCTCTAGGTTGAAGTGGGGGCAGGTGCGCCGCGATCGCGACTCACCTAGCCAAAGGCGAGAAGGAGTGTTGGCGTTTGCGGGTGAGCCAGCCGCGACCGTGGAGTTGGCTGAAGGCGTTCCCCATAGTGTAGCGATCGCCCCTCAGCAGCTTGATCGTGCGGCTATCATCATGCCTGTTTACAATGAGCAAGCCTGCATTGGCAGCACATTTGATGCGGTGATGGCATACTGTCAAAGCCATCCTAACTTTCAGTTTATTTTTGTGAATGATGGCTCCAGCGATCGCACCCAGCAAATTTTAGAGCAGCGCATTGCCGATTCACAGACTGAGCAAATTCAACTGCTGTCCTATTGCGATCGCGGCGGCAAAGGACATGCCGTAAAAATGGGCATCTATTTAGCGAATACCGACTACGTTTGCTTTTTAGACGGAGATCTCGCCTATTCTTTGGATCATTTGGACTGGCTCACGGCAAAATTAGCGCAGTATGACGTGGTGATCGGCTGCCGGAGTCTAGTGCCCGAAGGCAACCAAGGACTCAGGCTTTCTAGAAAAATTGCCGGCAAAGTTTTCAATAGCTTGTCCAAACAAATTTTGAACTTGCCCTATGTGGATATGCAAGCAGGATTAAAGGGCTTTAGCAGCAAGGCAGCCAAAGAAATATTTGATCGGCAAGAATTGATCGGCTTTTCTTTTGATGTGGAGCTAATTTATTTGGCGAAGAAACTGGGCTACTCGATCGCCGAAATTCCGGCTTATGTTTCCAATAGCCATGCGACCAAAATATCCAAAGTGGATCTGTTGGCGGATTCTGTCAAAATGCTGCGTGATCTATTCAAAATTCGCTGGAATGATTGGACAGGACGCTATGAATAAAGTGGTTCTGCTCAGTTTTGATGTGGAAGAGTTTGATATTCCCGAAGAATATGGTCAAATTCTGAATGAGCGAGAAAAATTTCGGGTGTCGCTGAAGGGCTTGGAGCCGATTTTGCAACTGTTGGAGCGACTGAATATTCGAGCCACTTTTTTTACAACTGCTTACTTCGCGCTGCACCATCAGCCGTTGATTCGAGCGATCGCCCAAACCCACGAAATCGCTTCCCACGGCTTCTATCATTCGTCGTTTGAGCCAGCCGATTTAGCCGCATCCAAGCACACACTTGAACAAATCACGCAAGCGCCCATCACCGGGTTTCGCATGGCGCGTCTACAAAAAGTGAATGATTGTGCGATTGAAAGCGCCGGATATGCCTATAATTCATCCATGAATCCGACTTATCTTCCGGGACGATATAATAACTTCTTCACTCAACGCACTGCCCATTATTCGCAGCAGCTTTTGCATATTCCTGTGTCTGTCACCCCGCTGATTCGCTTTCCGCTGTTTTGGTTGAGCTTCAAAAATCTGCCGCTGCCGCTCTATCAACTTGCCAGCTTACTAACGCTGAGATGCGATCGCTATTTGAGCTTATACTTTCACCCTTGGGAGTTCACTGACCTTTCAGCCTATGGGCTACCGAGCTACGTGAAGCGCCACTCTGGAAAACCGATGCTTCTGCGTTTAGAGCGATATCTCACTTGGCTGCATTCTCAGGCAGACTTTATTACCTACGCTGATTTCAGGCAGTTTGTTTACCCAAAATCCTCATGTCTGGGCTAAATTTTTTATCGTTTATTGGCATTTTTGCGCTCTGCGGCATTGCATGGCTCACCTCAGAGAACCGTGGCATCGTTCCCTGGCGAACCATTTTTTGGGGAATTGGGCTGCAACTCATTTTAGGGCTGCTGGTCTTTCAGATTCCCGCCACACGTAGTTTACTGGAACTGCTGAGCGATGGCGTAAATTCTATTCTGCAAGCGACGGAAGCAGGCTCACGCTTTATCTTTGGGTCGCTATTGGTGCCTGACCCAACGAGCGCTCCAGCAAGTCCTTTGCTAGCGGGTCGGTGGATTGCCCGTGCCGTTACGCCACCTTATGTGCCGGTTCCGGGCGATCGCCTCCTGTCCAACGGTTCCAGCGGCGATTTTATTAGTCTGGGCTATATTTTTGCCTTTCGGGCGTTGCCTAGCGTCATTTTCTTTTCGGCGCTGATGGCGCTGCTGTACACCCTGGGCTTGATTCAGCCGTTGGTAAATGGGTTTGCCCGGATTTTTCGCCGCACCATGAACCTCAGCGGTGCCGAAGCCCTCAGCGGTGCTAGCAATATTTTTGTGGGGATTGAAGCCACTATTTTGGTGCGTCCCTATCTAGAGCGCATGACCCGCAGTGAACTCTGTGCAATTTTGACCTCCTGTTTTGGCAGCATTGCTTCCACGGTTTTAGCGCTGTATGTGGGCTTCTTGCAGCCCGTGTTCCCCAATATCACCGGACATTTGATTTCAGCCTCGATTATGGCAATTCCTGCCTGTTTCGTCATTTCTAAAATTGTGGTGCCGGAAACGGAAGTGCCAGACACGATGAGAAAATCCTTGCAAGAGCGATCGCAGACTGAAGTAGAGGCGGCAGTGGAGGAAGGAGCCTCAACAGAGACAGAATTTGAGTCCATTGGCAACAGTGAGGCGTTGGGTAATGACGAGATCGATCTACAGCAGCGGGATTACGATCAGCCTACCCGACTGAATCTGATGGAAAGTGTGGTATTTGGTGCTATGGATGGGGTGAAGTTGGCAGCAGCGATCGCGGCTTTACTGATCGCCGTTCTAGGATTGGTGGCATTAGTTAACCTGTTTTTCGCCAATCTGGCATCTCTGGCAACCAGTTCTCAACCGTTCATTCGCGGGATTGGTCGCGTGTTTCAGATTGTCACTCTGCAAAATATTTTGGGCGCACTGTTCTTGCCGCTGACTTTTCTGACCGGAGTTTCTCTGCAATGGCAAGAACTGTGGCAGTCTTCCGTTTTGATTGGGCAACGGCTGATTCTGACTGAAGTGCCTTCCTATCAGCAGCTTGCGGTATTGGCAAATCAGGGGGTTTTGAGTCCACGCGCTTTGCTGGTTGTTAGCTATGCCCTGTGTGGATTTGCCCATCTGCCATCGGTTGGCATTTTTGTGGGCGGCTTAGTTAGTTTAGTGCCGTCGCGCCGCCGAGATATTACCGAACTCGGCTGGAAGGCTCTCTGGGCGGCGACTCTGGCAACGCTGATGATTGGCTGCATCGCGGGGCTATACGATACCGGAAACCCAGCAATCTTAGGAAAATAGCAGGAAGATAGCCGCTTGAACCATTCGGGGATTTGAAACGAGACAGGAACGACAGATATGAATCGAAAACGACTTTGGTTGGTGAGTTTAGGTATGATCAGCGCGATCGCCCTGATATTTAGTGGCTATCATCCACGCCAGCCGTCTGCAAGCATTTTGCAGGTGCCTGATGCCGCGATCGCTCAAACCGCCAACCCATCTCCAACATCTTCCCCAGCCACTCCTGTTGCTCCACCCGCCGCCCCGGTTTCACCTCCCAGTCTGCCTGCTATTCCAGTCAATCCATCCGGCGCTGCCTCATTCGCTCCCCCCGCATCGACCGCGCCGCCCTTACCGATGGGCAGCATCTATCAAGATCCAAGTGGGCGCTACCGGGTTGGCATTTTGCAAGATTACAAAGTGAGTCCGCTGGCAGGCTCCGTGCTAGTTGAATCAGCGGACAGCACCTTAGCGTATATCGTGGTGCCGCAGTCTCAACCTTTGGGTAATCCCATCGGGCTAAATGCGGGTTACGACAACAGTGAAAGCCTTGCCAAAATTGCGATCGCGGCATTCCAGCGTGGCGAGGGGTTTCAGCCTGCTCCTGCCCAACTTGAAGAGGGCGGCGGCGCGGTGATGAATTGGTCAGGCACCTTGACTCTAGGCGGAAACACCCAGCCCATGAGCGGCGTGATTTTAGCGCGTCCGTCATCCAAACATATTTTACTGTTGCTAATTGCCGCGACTCAAGCTGGAGCCGACCGGGTGCCGGGTGCTGTTTCTGCTTTGGCAAATAGTCTTGAGCCACTTTAGAAAAATAGGTGTTGGGTGTCGGGTTTTAGATGATAGATTTTGCTTAAGTCTTTTACCTCGCACACAACACTCAAAGCCTCCGCCATGTACTCAGACTCAGAGATTTATCGCTTAATGGATTTGTTGCCCGCTTCGGGTCGGATGATGACTAAGCTAGTCAGCAAGCCAGAGCAACGGCATGTGATCGATCATCCATTTCCGATGCCGTGGATGACTGCTCGCCCGATTTGGGTGAATTTTGATATGCTCAGCCAGCTATCTCGTCCTGAATGCGACCTGCTGATGCTGCGTACCGTGAGCTGGATGACTAGCATCAAGTGGTTTCGCCCCAATTGGTATCAGGCAGCAGTCTTGGCGGGAGTGGTAGGCGTTGCGGTGCAGACGGTGCAGGCAGATGCGGTGGGTATGATCGCGGCAGGTGCGTTGAGCGCGATCGCAGGCACACAGATTTGGCGCGAAAACCGCAGCACCCAAAAAGAACTGGATGCCGATGACACTGCAATTCAGGTGGCACAACGACGCGGCTATACCGAACCAGAAGCCGCGCAGGCATTACTCTCTTCGATCGAAGCCGTCGCCCAAATCGAAGGGCGTAACCTCAGCTTGATTGACTTGTTGCGCAGCCAAAATTTGCGGGCGATCGCCCAAATATCTCCCGTTGGCGCTCCTGCAAACCTCCGTAAACCCTAAACTATTCCAAGTTCATGGCTTGATCAGTGCTTTCCTCCACAGATGTTTTTTGCGGTTCTGCAATTCGTTTGAATAAGTTGGTTATTCGTAAAAATGTCAGTAGAATTTTGATATTCACATCAGGTGCGCTGGGTGTATGAGTTGAGAGGAATAAGGAGACGGCTTTCATCATCATGGCTGGGGCTTATGGCTAGCTTTACACTGCCGATCGCGATCGCGGTTGGGGTCAAAGCATCTATTCGCCTGCAACAACCCTCTCCTCCAGCATCTCAGCTAGGATGCCAAACGATTATTGCCGATCCCAAACCACCGATGAACGTGCGCTCTAGCCCAGTTGTTGCGGCTGACAATATGCTGGGTCGGTTGCCGAACGGAGTG
>JBBSCL010000253.1:0-5284 GCA_038250345.1 Leptolyngbyales cyanobacterium | reverse complement strand
TATACCAACGGTGGGATAGACAAGATTAACAGCGCCTTCGAGCAACCCTATCAAGCCTTGCTCAAAAATGGTGTAATTTTTCGCGCCTGCCTGGGCAACCACGACATTCGGACTGCCAATGGCGATCGCCAAGTGCAATATTCCGGCTTTAATATGCCGGGGCGCTACTACACGTTTCGAGATAAAGCCGTGCAGTTTTTCGTGCTGGATACCAACGTAAACGCCGATTGGAACGCTCAGCAGCCGTGGCTTGAAAAAGAACTGAGCCGCAGTAATGCACCCTGGAAAATTGTCTATGGGCATCACCCGATTTATTCTTCTGGCGTATACGGCAACACTCAAGCGTTCATTGAAAGGCTTAGCCCACTATTCAAAAAATATGGCGTTCAGCTTTACATTAATGGACATGAGCATAGCTATGAACGCACTCGCCCGATTGATGGCACCACCTATTTGATTACTGGAAACGGCGGTGCCTATTTGCGCCCCGTAGGGCGATCGCCCTGGACAGAGTATTCCGTCTCGCGCTATGGATTCACAGCATTTGAGGTGTTTAGCGATCGCATCAACATCCAGGCGATCGCCACCGACCATCAAATATTTGACCGAGGCACCATTCCGTTGAAAGGTGCATAATAAGCAGGTGTTCGAGATCAGCCATTCGCCATTCGCCATATCTCCTAGGTCAACGCTACGCGTTGGCGAAGCCAGTCCAAAGGACTTACGTCATTCGCCACTCGCCACTCGCCACTCGCCATTCGCCGTTCGTCATATGCTGCCAATCATTTATTCAGACGAGTTTTTGCTGCATGAAACAGGCTATTTCCATCCCGAAAAGCCAGAGCGTTTGACTGCGATCAAAAAAGCGCTGTTGGCGGCACCTTGGGCAAATCAATTAAATTGGCAAACTCCGACCGCGATCGCGCTCCGTCCCGTCATGGCAGAGATTGAACGAGTGCATACGCCGCACTACATCAACACCGTGCAGCAACTCGCCGATCGCGGCGGTGGCTATTTAGATGGCGATACACCTGTTTCGTCGCGCAGCTATGAAGTCGCCCTATTAGCCGTTAGCGCTTGGCGAGATGGCATCGATCAAGTGATCCAAACTCAAAATCCGGCGTTTGTGTTAACCCGTCCGCCCGGTCATCATGCCATCAGCGATCGCGGTATGGGGTTTTGCCTGTTTTCCAATGCGGCGATCGCGGCATTTTATGCGTTGCAGCAACCTAGCATTGAGCGCGTCGCCATTCTCGATTGGGATGTGCATCACGGCAATGGCACTCAGGCGATCGTCGAAACCAATCCAAACATTGCCTACTGCTCTTTGCATGAATCGCCTCAATATCCCGGCACTGGAGCCGCTGATGAACGGGGACTATACGATAACGTACTGAATATTCCGATGCGATCGGGTAGCGCGATCGCCCACTATCAAGCCGCATTTGAGCAACAGGTGATGCCGTTTTTAACCCACTTTCAGCCCGATCTGCTGATCATTAGCGCGGGTTATGACGCGAATCAAGCTGACCCACTTGCCGGAATGTCCTTAATGCCTGAAGACTACAGTATTTTTACTCAACACTGTTTGCAAATCACTCGAAAAATTCTCTTTGGCTTAGAAGGGGGTTATGACCTAGATACATTGTCTCAATCTGTTGTGGCAACTATCCGACCCTGCTTTAGCGATTGACTCTGTTGTCCGGATTGCAGTAGACGCTTCGCTCAATTCTTGCTGATTTTTTCACAATTAGCTGCTTTAACTCATCGTTGCTTTATGGACATGCCTAAGTGCGGCAATTAGGATTGAGTCAACATGTCAGGTTCATATAAAGTCGTCAAGGTATCAACTTATGAAAGCAGTCATCCTAGCTGGTGGATTGGGTACCCGTTTGAGCGAGGAAACATCTATCAAACCCAAGCCAATGGTGGAAGTGGGTGGGCAGCCAATTTTATGGCACATTATGAAAATTTACGCCGCGCATGGCATTAATGACTTCATTATTTGCTGTGGCTACAAGGGGTATGTAATTAAAGAGTATTTTGCTAATTACTTTCTTCGTATGTCCGATGTCACCTTTGACATGAGATTTAATCAAATGAATATTCATGCAGGTAAAGCGGAGCCTTGGCGAGTCACTCTAGTGGATACAGGAGAGGCAACTTTGACCGGTGGACGGTTGAAGCGAGTTCGTGAACACTTGGGGAACGAAGCGTTCTGCTTTACCTATGGGGATGGCGTTAGCAATATCAATATTACAGAGTTAATTCAGTTCCACCGAGAGCAAGGCACTCTCGCCACCTTAACTGCTGTTCAACCTCCTGGTCGTTTTGGCGCGATCGCACTGGCTAAAGGGCAAAATCAAATTGCCGCTTTCCATGAGAAACCGGGTGGAGACGGAGCTTACATCAACGGAGGTTACTTCGTTCTGGAGCCGGAAGTGATTGACTACATCGCTGACGATTCCATCACCTGGGAACAAGAACCGCTGCAAAAATTGGCTCATATTGGTCAACTCTCCGCCTTCAAACACGATGGGTTTTGGCAACCGATGGATACCTTAAAAGATAAAAACGACCTAGAACGTCACTGGCAAAACGGCACAGCTCCTTGGAAAGTTTGGTGATATCCACAGATTTGCTTACTTACATACAAATCCATTTGTCTACATACAGATTCGTTTACCCGCATAAGGACTGTCAATGGAATTTTGGTCTAACAAAAAGGTCTTGATTACCGGGCATACTGGCTTCAAAGGTGGCTGGCTTTCTCTCTGGCTGCGGCGCTTGGGTGCCACTGTTATCGGCTACTCGCTGCCTGCCCCGACTCAACCCAATCTGTTTGAGGTTGCCAACATTAAGCAAGGACTCACCAGCATAATTGGCGATGTTCGGGATCTGGCGGCGTTGCAGGCAGTCATGACAGAGCATCAGCCAGATATTGTGTTCCACATGGCAGCCCAGCCCTTGGTGCGATATTCTTACGAAAATCCGGTAGAAACCTATGCCACAAACGTTATGGGGACTGTGAACCTTTTAGAATCAGTTCGGCATACAAAAAGTGTGCGCGTTGTTGTTGTCATCACCACCGATAAGTGTTATGAGAACCGAGAATGGGTTTGGGGCTATCGGGAGAATGAACCGATGGGCGGACGAGATCCCTATTCCAGCAGCAAGGGCTGTGCAGAATTGGTTACAGAAGCGTATCGCTCATCGTTTTTTGCACCGCAACAGGATCTTGCCCAACCTGCCGCGATCGCCAGTGTGCGGGCGGGCAACGTGATCGGCGGTGGCGATTGGGCAAGCGATCGCCTGATTCCCGACATCATGCGGGCAATCCAGGCGCAGCAGCCCGTGCTGATTCGCAATCCTCACGCCACTCGTCCTTGGCAGCACGTTTTGGAACCTCTGAGCGGCTATATGCTTCTGGCAGAGCAATTATGGCAAGCCGGAGCCACCTACGCGGAAGGCTGGAACTTTGGACCCAACGATGAGGATGTTAAGCCTGTCTCCTGGATTGTGGACTATTTGACTCAGCGGTGGGGCGAGGGCGCAACCTGGCAACTGGATGCTGGCGATCATCCTCATGAAGCAAACTATTTAAAGCTCGATTGCTCCAAGGCAAAAGCTCGGTTAGGCTGGCATCCTCGCCTATCCCTAGAAACCACCTTGGAATGGATTGTGGAATTCTATCAGGCGTATCGTCAAGACCAAGACATGGCAAAAGTCGTGGAAGGGCAAATCACCCGCTATCAAGCACAATTAGATGAGGCAGCCAGCATCCCCGCAACGTCGTCCCTATAATTCACCGTAATCATGCATCATTTGGAGTCTCTATGATCTTCACTGAAACCGCTTTGCAAGGGGCATTTATCATTGATCTCGATCGCAAATCGGACGATCGCGGCTACTTTTCCCGGATGTTTTGCGGCAACGAGTTTGAGCAGCATGGCTTGAAACCCATCGTCGCCCAATGCAACCTCTCGTTTAACCATTACCAGGGCACCCTGCGGGGGATGCACTACCAGATTCCACCTGCCACGGAAACGAAACTCGTTCGCTGCATTCGGGGCGCAATTTATGATGTCATTGTTGATTTGCGTCCCGATTCGCCTAGCTATCTTCAACATGTGGGCGTGGAGTTGACTCCAGACAATGGGCGATCGCTGTATGTGCCAGAGCTATTTGCTCACGGCTATCAAACCCTGACCGACGATACTGAAGTAATGTATGCAGTCAGTGAGTTTTATACGCCTAACTGCGAACGGGGAGCGCGATACAACGATCCCGCTTTTGGGATTGAGTGGCGCTTACCAATTACGCATATCTCTGAGAAAGATGCCTCTTGGGCATTGTATGAACCTGTTGCGATTGGAGTTCCATCATGATTATTGTCGATACTGCCCTCAAAGCGCGGGCTGAAGCCGGAAATCCCGTCAGAGTGGGCATGGTCGGGTCGGGGTTTATGGGTTGGGGCATTGCCAACCAAATTATTAACTCGGTGCCTGGGATGGAGTTGGTAGCGGTGGCGAGTCGTCACTTAAGTAATGCCAAACGTTCCTACGATGAGGCTGGCGTTGAGACGGTGCGAGAGGTGAAAACGGTTGCGGATTTGGAAGACGCGATCGCTCAAGGAACCGCCGCCATTACCGAAGATGCCATGCTGCTCTGTCAGGCAGACGGGATCGATGCGCTGATTGAGGTGACAGGAACAATCGACTTTGCGGCAAAAGTCGTGTTAGAAGCGATCGCCCACGGCAAGCACATTGTCTTGATGAACGCTGAACTGGATGGCACGATCGGCGCGATTTTGAAAACCTATGCCGACAAAGCAGGCGTGATCCTCTCTGGCTGCGATGGCGATCAGCCCGGTGTTGAGATGAATCTTTACCGCTACGTTAAAAGTATCGGCATGACTCCCTTACTCTGCGGCAACATCAAAGGCTTGCAAGATGCCTATCGCAACCCAACGACCCAAGAGGGATTTGCCAAAAAATGGGGACAAAAGCCTCACATGGTCACCAGTTTTGCCGATGGCACCAAGATTTCCTTTGAGCAGGCGATCGTTGCCAACGCCACAGGCATGACCATCGCCAAGCGGGGCATGTTGGGCTACGACTTCACCGGGCATGTGGACGAGATGACCCACCTATACGATGTCGATCAACTGAAAGCTTTGGGCGGCATTGTGGATTATGTAGTCGGCGCAAAACCCGGTCCCGGTGTATTTGTCTTTGCCACCCAGGACGATCCAAAGCACTGCCACTACCTCAACTATTACAAG
>JBBSCL010000252.1:0-5290 GCA_038250345.1 Leptolyngbyales cyanobacterium | reverse complement strand
TGATGTGTTCTAGCGTTAACGGTTCACGCAGGAGGGGATTATCAAGGAGATAAATCTGTCCCACGGAGAGGTAGTTTGCGGCACGCCAGTAGGCGTGAATTTGATGGAGTTCTTGGGCGGTCAGGGTTTGAGGTGCGATCGGGGTAGTAACTATCATGGTAAGTCAGTAAGAAGTATAGAGGTGGTTGTGTAGCATAGGCTCCCAGCCCTCTGGGATACCAAACAGCGATCGCGCTTTGGCACTATCAAACCCTGCCATTCAGATGAACAAATTTAAGACGGCGTTGCTCATCCACTACTCTGAGGGGCTATAGCTTGATTTCTTGAGTGAATTGATTGATTACGAGATAAATCGTCACGTAATCAAATGCTTCCCAGATCCCCGAAGGCTTGGAGAATTCGGGGATCTCACTGTCACGTATCTTTCGTGCTAATCGGCTTGGGACCGGCCTGGATCTCTTTTCGCAATGCGACGATTTCAGCTTGGAGTACTTTGATAGACTACTCGCTCGTCATCACCATTGCCGTCCACCAGAGTGCATATTTAAGAACGGATTGAGGCTCCAAACGAATTCAATAATCAGCAGTGTTGTCTACACAAAACTCAATACAAGCAGGGGTGTTTCTAGCCATTCCTCAACCTGCTGTAAGATTTCACGCCGTTCTTGGTCGATGGATTGTCTGCTGACTTGATTTAAATCGCCCATAGATTAACTTGAATCGGAGCTACTTCAACAGTGCTGGTGCAGATTGCTGAACTAGGGAAAAACTCCATCTGAAATAAACTGAATCGCGATCGCCAGAATAAAAAAACCTAACACTCGGTTCAACGCACCCAACTCATTTTTACCTAAGACTTTGAGCCACTTTTCACCAAGCGAAAAACAGAGATAAAGGAACAATCCAAATCCGCCAATTCCGATCAAGCAGCCCAGATAACCGCTCCAGTGATCAATTCTGGCAGATATGCCAATGATCACCCCAATTGCGCCAGGGCCGCTGATAATTGGGATTGCCATCGGGGTAAAAGAGATATCATTTTTGTCGATCGCGGCATTGTTTTCTGAAGGTGTCATTCGCTGCTGTGCTGTCACCATTTCCCAGGCAGTATGGGCGACTAACAGCCCTTTAGCAATGCGTAATACGCCTAAAGAAATGCCAAAAAAACTTAGAATGCCTCTCCCAGCCAGTAAAGAAACAGCCAAAACTGCTGTGACATTAAGGGCAACTTTGCAGGCCTGCCGAAGTCGATAGGCGGATGTGTCTGTTGCCGTCAGACTGTAGAAAACGGGTCCTGCACCGAAAGGATTGGCGATGGGAAACAAAGCGACAAATGTGCCGACGATGTATGAACTTAGATGCTGAAGCATGATGGATCTGGATAGAGTCAAGACTCAACCGATCAGTTGGGCAACTCGGAAGGCAGATGCGATCGCCCCTTCATGCAAGCCATCCCCTAGATACGCTCCGACATAGTAAGTATGGTTCTCTCCGTTGGTAGCAACGACTGCATCTCGATATCGAAAAGATTTGGTGGTATAAAAAGGAACGTGATGCTCTTGAGCGTGAACAATGCGATGCTGGTTCAAGGGGCTGAACGGCAGGAGCAAGTCTTTTCAATCCTACGCCCGTTTTTTCAACGTCATTGACAAATTGGCGAATGCGATCGCCATATGCCAGAAACAGCGTTGACAATCGCTGGATCAGTTTCTTCGGTTCCGAAGGAATATCTAAAGCATATCCCGGCATTCGCATGTGATCAAAACCATTTGGGTCATGCTGCTCAAAGGTGACTTCTTGATTCAATCCCAACTTCTTGAGGACTCGATTCACCAGTTGCCCCTCACCGCAATCCCAAGCATACGGTCTTGCCGAAATTTGCCATCAAAGCACCAAAGACCAAGGCGGATAGACCACTGCCTACAATCAGGTAATCTGGTTTCATAGAAGGTTTCCTTTGCCGTAAATCGCAATTATTTCTGTCAGCTAGTGGTTTTGCGTTTGAATAACTCTAGGTGTAACCATATTTCTTGATGAACCAAGTTTTGACAAATTGAGTCAAGACGCAATAGCAAGTGAGGATGAAGAATAACCAGAGAAAATAAACGGCTGGTAAAGGAACAAACCCTAAGCTAGCGGCGAGCGGCGAAAAGGGCAGATATATGCCAACTCCCATCACCGCAGCGGTGATTAGCAGCATGGGTAGAGAAGCCCGACTCTGGAAAAAAGGCACCTTTGCCGTGCGAATGACATGAACAATCAATGTTTGAGTCATCAGGCTTTCCACAAACCAACCCGTTTGGAATAACGCTTGATGCTCTACAGAAGTCGCCCCAAACACAAACCACATCAGAGCATAGGTGGCATAGTCAAAAATGGAGCTAATCGGACCGATGAAGATCATAAAGCGTCGGATATTCGCGATTTCCCACTTCGGTGGTTTGATTAGGACTTCTTGATCCACATGATCGAAGGGGATTCCCGTTTGCGAAAAGTCATAGAGGAGATTATTGATCAAGATCTGTACGGGTTGCATGGGTAAAAATGGCAGAAGCATACTCGCACCCAAGACGCTAAACATATTACCAAAGTTAGAGCTAGTGCCCATTCTGATATATTTGATGATGTTAGCAAACGTCTTACGACCTTCGATTACGCCAGCTTCCAGGATTAGCAAGTTTTTTTCTAACAAAATGATGTCTGCTGACTCCTTAGCAATATCGACTGCCGTGTCAACCGAAATGCCCACATCTGCCTCTCGCAAAGCAGCCGCATCATTGATGCCATCACCCATATAGCCGACGATGTTGCCCTTTTGGCGCAGCACCTGAATCACTTTGGCTTTTTGGGTGGGAGAGAATTTGGCAAAAATGGTTGTAGTTGCAGCAGCTTTGGCGAATTCATCATCCGATAAAGAGTCAATATCGCTCCCCAGTAAGACCTGCTGGACAGGCAAGCCCACATCTTTGCAGATTTTTCGAGTAATGATCTCATTGTCCCCGGTTAGAATTTTCACATCAACACCATTACGCTTGAGAGCTTTAATCGCTTGGGCAGCGGAATCTTTGGGCGGATCGAGAAACGCAATGTTGCCCAATAAAACCAAGTCACTCTCATCGCTAATGGCGTAATGTGATTGATCCGGTGGCATTACTTTGTATGCCACCGCGATTACCCGTAACCCTTCAGAGTTTAGTTTTTGTTGTAAGTCAGCCACCTTGGTATGGACTGACTTATCCATTGGCAAAACCTTGTCATTAACTTTGAGTTGGGTGCAGGCTTTTAGGACTTCTTCCACTGCACCTTTGCAAATCAGCACATGCTGTTTTCCCGTTTCTTCAACCACCACAGACATCCGACGACGCACAAAGTCAAACGGTATTTCATCAAATTTCTGGTAATTTTTCTCAATGTCTAACGCTTTAAGTTCTTGACTGCGATCGAGGACAGCGACATCCAATAAATTTTTCAAGCCCGTCTGGTAAAAGCTGTTGAGATAGGCATACTTAAGCACCTCTACACTCTCTTGACCATAGGGATCTAGGTGCCTCTGCAAAACGATTTTGTCTTGCGTCAGGGTGCCTGTTTTGTCAGTACACAGAATATTCATCGAGCCAAAGTCTTGAATCGCATCAATGTTTTTGACAATCACCTTTTTGTCAGACATCGCGATCGCCCCCTTCGCCAAATTTGCCGTAACAAGCACAGGCAACATCTCTGGAGCCAGTCCTACAGCCACCGATAACCCAAAGGTGAATGCCTCGACCCAATTGCCTTTCAGGACTCCATTGATCAAAAAGACGAGAGGAGCCATGACCAGCATAAAGCGCAACAGCAGTATGGTCACGCCATTTACGCCTTTATCAAAGCTCGTTCGGACTCTGCGTCCGCTAACGGTTTTAGCCAGGGACGCGAGATAAGTATGACTCCCCGTCTCTGCGACAACGGCGGTTCCAGAACCACTGACGACCGCAGTGCCCATGAAGCAGAGATTGACTAGCTCCAGTGGGTTTTTCTCCTGATCATCCGGGAGTTCTGCGTGTTTTTCGGCAGGTAGAGACTCACCCGTAAGGGTTGACTGACTGAGAAATAAATCCTTTGTCGCAATCAGCCTGATATCGGCTGGAATCATATCTCCGGCTGAAAGAAAGATGACATCACCCGGCACCAGCAGCTTGACCGCAATTTCTTTTCCGGCTGTGATTCCCTTCTCTTTCGGTGCAGCATTTTGATTGGCATCCTTACGGCTCACCGTTGCCGTTGTACTCACCATTGCCCGCAGCTTTTCGGCGGCTTTGTTCGACTGAAACTCTTGTGAAAAGCGCAGCAACCCACCAAAAACGACCATCGTCAGAATGATACAGGCGGCTACCAGACTCCCAGTTAATAGTGAAACTGTCGCCAGCACAATCAGCAGAAGCGAGAGAGGATTAGTCACTGTTTTCAGCAGTTGGACATACCATTTGACTGGTTTTTCGCGGGCGATCTCATTTAGCCCAGCTTTCTCTAATCGCCGCTTGGCTTCAGCCTCACTCAGCCCCTCCAGCGAGGTATCGAATAAGTGCAGCACTCCATCTACGTCTCGTCGAGCAATATCAACCAGGGCTTGGGATGAATCGGTAGACGATCTGGATTTCGTTTCAGGCTTTTTGGATGCATTGGCAGGCACGCTTAATTGCTTCATAAAATCATTTCCTTTAGCTGGGTTTTGCCGGGGTTTGCCATTAATGCAGCAAAGACCAATGTAGACAGATCAATAACGATAATTAGGTAATCCGGTTTTATAGGACGTTTCCTCAAGCAATAGACATTCGATCGACTTTATTTGAGTAACTTTAGATCTGATTAGAGAACGTCTTTCCTCAATAGATCGTCTCCAATTTCCATCCTGGTTCTCTTTACTTTTCTTTACAAATAGTTTCTTACTAAAGTCTTTCTCAATATTGCCTCCCTAATCGGCTTGAAGTGGCTCGATTGACCTGTCCTGTTAATGTTCGCGCTCCAAAGACCAAAACGATCAGGGCAGCAATGATGATGAGCAACACTGTGGCGATCGCATAAGGTCGCAAGCTATTGGCATCACTGGGTAAAATTGGAATCACCCACGCCCAGCCATTTACCGCCGTATGCAGCAAAATCGACATCAAGATGCTGCCGGATGTGTTGTTGTAGACCCAGGTGAACAGGATCGAGATCGCGATCGTATTCAGCAAAAACAAGCCAAACGGCAACTGATGTTGCCCTGTGCCAGAGATGAAAAATAGTGGTAGATGCCAACACGCCCAAATGG
>JBBSCL010000251.1:0-5329 GCA_038250345.1 Leptolyngbyales cyanobacterium | reverse complement strand
CACAGACTACGACGAGGCGATTGATGCCTTGGAAGAGTATGTTGAAGATTTGGTTGATGAATTTGTTGAAGCGCCTGAAGGCAAGGCATATCTAGCCGCCTATCCTGAGACGGCAGAATCTGTGGGGGGGTGGATTGATCAGCTCCTTTATTTTGGCTATGCCTATCAATCTGCAACGTTGCCGCGCATGACGAAAAATGATGTCGAGGCGATCGTCACTGAGCTATTTCCTCGAAAAGTTTCTTTGCCCGATCCAGAAGACGCAAATACAACAATTCCTGAATTAACTGCTTTTTGGCAATTTTTGAAACGAGAGTACAAGCACCCCAACGCCAGCAAAATTCTGAGTTTTCTCAAAAAAATTCAGCCCAAGTTCAAGCAACTGATGACTGATTCCAGCAAGTTTGGCATTGCCAAGTCTTTCCTATCTGCGGGGATGGCAGCAGGCTTTGACATGACATCAAATGAAGGATTGCAAGCATTTCAGGTGGAATATAACCAGAGCCTTCGGGATGGAGCAGCTAATACACCACCACCATCTGGTATTGCCCCCCTGCTCGGAAATATCAATCTACCGTCTGGTATTGCACCCGGAGCGATGCCGCCGCCAACAAAATTGCTGCACCTAATGAATGCGATCGCAAAAGTAATCGGGTTTGCCGAGCAGGTTGATCCATCAAAGGTTCATGACTCAGAGAACTTGTCGCTATTAGAACCCGAAGTTGGCTTTAACCAGGAGCTGCGATCGCAAATGTGGCAAAATGCGGCTGATGAACTACCAGCGTTATCGGATCAGGCGATCGCCGTTTTAACGCAACAAACGATTACGGAAACAGAGCCAGGAACAATCCTACGAGACTTTCAAACTCTGCTGGATTTTATCGGCGAGGCTGGAGTTCCCGTGAGCGGAACGTATCATCTCCTTTCCCAAAGTCTTTTAGCAGAACTGAATCAGCGCTTGAGTCACCCCATTCAGCTTGACCTCAAACGTCCGGTGCAGAAGTCTTTCCCATCGATTAATGGGCTATATCTCCTGCTTCGGGCAACTGGGCTAGGATGCGTTGTGAGCAAAGGGAAGAAGCATCAGATGATGCTCAATTCCGAGATTGTGCCATCCTGGAACAGCCTTAATCCTACAGAGCGCTACTTGACTCTGCTGGAAGCCTGGATGATTCGCGCAGACGAAGAGATACTAGGGGAACGCAAAAGCCCGTTGAATGAGGGAACAAAATGCGTTCAGTTTTGGCGATCGCTGCCCGACACAGGACAGAAATTTAGCAAGCAGACCGACCAACAATCGTTGAGTTATTGGCCCGAACTGCATAATTTAGCGCTGCTGAATTTATTTGGCTTCCTTGAGATTGAATCGGGCAAACCGGAAGATGGAAAAGGCTGGCGGGTGAACAAGATTGCGCGATCGCCCTTTGGGGATGCCATGATGCAGGTGATGGTTCGCGCCTTTTTGGAACAGGGGATGATGTGGGAATCTGAGACGAACCCAGCGCTGCCGTTTAACGATTTTCAACCTGCTTTGCAGCCCTATTTTCCAGAATGGCAAAATGTCTTAGTCATACCGCAATATGGGTTTCGTGCTGGGGTGCATATCTTTAAGGTATCGCTGGGCAAAGCATGGCGGCGAATTGCGCTATCCAGTGACATGATGCTGTCTGATCTCAGCAGTTTAATTCTGGAATCTGTCGATTTTGACACCGATCATCTAGATATGTTCAGGTACAAAAATCAAGTGGGTCGCACGGTTGAAGTTGTTCATCGCTATGCGGATGGATCTCCTTCAACCAATGAAGTTCGCGTTGGCGATCTTCCGCTGGTTGAGGGAGCCTCCATGACTTATATCTTTGATTTTGGCGATTGGTGGGAATTTGCCGTGCAGCTAGAGACAATTCAGCCAGACGATGCGCGATCGGATTATGCAGAGATCCTTACCAGTCATGGGGATGCACCACCGCAGTATCCAGATTGGGATGAGGAGTAATCACTGTGAACCTTCGGGTTTTGGGTTTCAGGGGGCAGGGATTTAAAACTCAAAGCTTTCCTTCATCCTCTGCCATAAACTGAGATGCAACTTAAAGTCTGCTTTGCGGTGTAGTGAAACTCAATCCGATTGAGAATTTTGCGCTCGTTTCGGTTCAACGACATCCACAACTAAATCGATTGTTCTGACCTAACGGTAGCGTCCTTGCAGCAGTTGACGGATCAAGCCAACAAAGTCAGCTTTCTGGCGATGGGGAGTGACTTGATTCGCTCAATATTGAGTACCTCGGCGATTGGACAATCCCCAATCTCTTGATCGAGTGCTCACAAAACATGTGCCCGTTGCAATGGACGAACTTGACGGACTCCAACTAAGCTAATCTTTTCTAGCGGGTCGCGTTCCTCATCTTTGAGGTGAATCTCAATTCGTGGCATACTCGATAGATGGGTTGTATTACTTTATTTCTAGTCTGCTAGATACATTCCCCAGCCCTTGTCCCCGTGGAGAAGGGGAGCAGGAATAGGTATTAACATACGCCTCACCAGAATTTGCCCTCACCGTTCGGCTGAGCGCTCACGTCGAAGCCCTAAATCCCTCTCTGGGAGAGCGGAAGGATTTGTGCAGGGCACTCTAATGGACAATGGGCATAAGCAACCCTTCAAAGGCGGCAGGCAATGAGACTATTGGTCAGTAATGATGATGGAATTTTTTCGCTCGGCATTCGATCGCTGGCAAACACGCTAGCAGAAGCCGGACATCAGGTTTTTGTGGTCTGCCCTGATCGCGAGCGATCGGCAACTGGGCATGGATTGACGCTGCATCAGCCGATACGCGCTGATTTGGTGGAATCGGTGTTTCATCCCACTATCAAAGCATGGGCATGTTCTGGAACGCCCTCAGATTGTGTCAAGCTGGCGCTGTGGGCATTACTGGATCAGAAACCCGATCTGGTGCTGTCAGGGATTAATCATGGTTCCAATTTAGGCACCGATGTTCTCTATTCGGGCACGGTATCGGCTGCCATGGAAGGCGTGATTGAGGGCATTCCAGGCATTGCGTTTAGCTTAACCAGTTTTTCATCTCAAGACTTTGTGCCAGCGGCAAATTTTGCGCGATCGCTGGTTGCCAAGCTCGAAAAACAGCCCCTTTCCCCATCAATGTTGCTCAATGTGAATGTGCCTGCCGTAAAAGCAGAGGCGATCGCGGGGGTCAGCATCACTCGTCAGGGCATCCGCCGCTACGTGGATGTGTTTGAAAAGCGGATTGATCCACGCGGCAAAACCTACTACTGGCTAGCAGGAGAACTGCTGGAGGAGGTAGAAGACTCACCGGATCTTGCCGAGATGATTCCTACTGATGTTCAGGCGAATCGACAAAACCATATTACAATCACGCCGCTGCAATACAATTTAACCGCATCAAAAAGTCTAGAAAGTCTAAAAGATTGGGGAAAAGATCTATCTGCTAATACGCCCTCAATCAGTTGAGCTATGATGACGTTCAAGATTTGCGCGTTGAAAGGAGCAAGTAAGGACGTTGCTGATCAAATATTTCTTGGCTTTCTCTTAGAAGTTTGTAAAACTGCATTTGTTAAATGAAAAAGTGAAAGCAGAGATGACTGAAATGTTCACATTGTCATGCTGACGGGTACTTTAGGCTTGGGGGATTGGTTGGTATGATTGTGAGGCTTAAAAATTTTTGGAACTATCAGAGAAAATCAAATGTGTTTTTAATCATTTCAATTAGCGATCTGGATCACTGCTAAAGTAGCGAATTTCCATAATGCTGAGATAGGTCAAGTATGCTCGGAATTTGCTGTCCAGGTAAATGAACTAACCGAAGTTCGTCCTTGGCAAAGTAGTACTCGTTTGCAACTCATCAAAGTTCACAGAGAGATACCATGTCCAGTGCGCTAGCTCATTTTGTCATCAACTTTTGGGGAGTTCGAGGTAGCATTTCCTGCCCGGGAGCAAGCACCGTACGCTATGGGGGAAATACGCCCTGTGTTGAAATGCAAGTGGGCGGCAAGCGGTTAATTTTCGATGGGGGCACAGGAATTCGGGTATTGGGGCGATCGCTTCTATCCCAAATGCCTGTCGAGGCGTATATGTTTTTCACCCATTCCCATTGGGATCACATTCAGGGATTTCCCTTTTTTGTGCCTGCCTTTGTCAAGGGTAATCGCTTTCATATCCACGCCGCGATCGCGCCTGATGGCTCCACGATTGAAAAGCGCCTACATGACCAAATGCGGCATCCTAACTTTCCAGTACCGCTACAGGTGATGGGTGCCGACTTGCAGTTTAACGATTTGCAGATTGGGCAATCGGTGAATGTGGGCGATGTGCTAATAGAAACTGCGCCGTTGAACCATCCGGGTCAGGCATTAGGCTATCGAGTCAATTGGCAAGGATATGCGGCGGCGTATGTCACCGATACTGAACACTATGCAGATCACATTGATGAAAATGTGGTGAAGCTAGCACAGAATGCAGATGTGATGATCTACGATGCTACTTATACCGATGACGAATATTATTCAAAGCAATCTAGCAAAATCGGTTGGGGGCACTCTACCTGGCAAGAAGCTGTCAAAGTTGCCAAAGCCGCTAATGTGAAGAAGCTGGTTATTTTTCACCATGATCCCTTGCACGATGACGACTTTTTGGATCAGATTGGAAAGGATGTCGCCAGGGAATTTCCCAATAGCATTCTGGCAAGAGAAGGCATTCCGGTTCAAATTGTGCCATCCTCCTCTTGCTTAAATGGGATCAAGCCACTGAAAGAAATCCAGGTTTCCGTTTAATCAGTGAAGGCGTTGTGTGTCAGACTGTAAAGCGTGTGGATTACTTCATCAATCGCTACGGTTCTTACTCCAACTGCTGTTGCCCTCGGAAACTTTGATGGTGTTCATCAAGGGCATCGGCAGGTAATTCAACCTGTTTTGGCATTTAACGATCGCGCGATTCGTGAAACGTTAGCGAAGCTTTCCACAGGACTCCCTACGGGAATCGCGATGCCTATCTACTCCACTGTGGTTACCTTTCATCCCCATCCTCAAGAATTTTTTTCGGGTCAGCCGCGCCAATTACTAACTCCACTACCCGAAAAAATAGTTCAGCTAGACGCAATGGGAGTCAAACAGCTAGTGATGTTGCCGTTTGATCAGCAGCTAGCGGCACTTACGCCGGAGAAATTTGTTCAAGAGATTTTGGTAGAACAATTGCAGGTTTGCCAAATTAGTATCGGTTCAGATTTTAGGTTTGGGCGAAATCGGGCAGGAACGGCAGAAGAACTCCAAGCGATCGCTGCCAACGCAGGAATTGAGGTGATGAT
>JBBSCL010000250.1:0-5341 GCA_038250345.1 Leptolyngbyales cyanobacterium | reverse complement strand
CGTCATGCAGATGAAGCGCAATCCTACCTGGATCAATCCTTTCACCAACGAACGCATTGCCGCCAATGATCCCAAAAACCCGTTGCGCGGCTACTGGATTGGGTTCTGGACGAATGGCAAGAATTGGATTGGCTTCCACGGGACGCTGGACGCTAGCAGCGTGGGCAAAGCCGCCTCCCACGGCTGTATCCACATGTACGACAGCGACTTGCAAGACCTCTTTTCGCAAGTCGGTTTAGGCACACAAGTTAAAGTGTTGCCGTAGGTTCTAAAACCTCAAACAGAGCTTTGGGAGTCCAGGAGGTTTGGTTTTGGGAGAATGGTGAAATCAGCCTGTATCAATTAGCGCCAACGGGCTATGAAAAAGCACATAAGAGTCAGTTCGTCAACGGTATTGATGTGGTTGGTCAATTCCCGCTACCTGGAACTACGCTAATTGGTTCTTTGTTCAACATCCTGGAGTGACAAGCCGAGGGTTTCTGCCACCTGTTCTGAAGTCATGCCCATTGCCAATAATTGAGCGATCGCGGCTCGTTGCACCTGCTCAGCCCGTTGGCGTTCCTGATCTGCTTTCTCATCCCCCGTTAGAAGTACCGCCCCTGAGCGATCGCACCAGCGCAGCCATGTATCTTGCCGTGCCTCAAAGGTTCCCTGCCACAGGGTCAGCCCCAAGCCAACCGGGTCTAACCAGTGCTCTTGCAATTCGACATAGCGCCGTCCACGCAGTTCATAAAGGCGAAGGGGGCGATCGCCGAGCTGCTGATTGGGGTCATAGACAACGTAGTAACTTGCACGCATATGCTCGTAAATCTGGAACTTGGCTCCTAGCTCATCACCCACCTGATTCGAGACGATTTCAATCACAATTTCGGGCGGCTTACCAAAGTTCCAAACCAGATAGCAACGCTGCTGTTTTTCCCACCAATTGTCTGGAACTTGCACATCAAAGCTAACAAACACATCCGGCACAATGGCAGGCTGACCAGCCGTATGGTAAACACCCACGTTTGCCGCAGAGAGAAATAGTTGCCCCTTCAACGAACTATAAAGGGAACTAACCAGGAGGCGCTGTTGTTTTTCAGAAGCGAAGTTATCCACGGGGGTATCGTCCTCGGTGACCAGTTGGCTGGCATCGGGGGTAACAGGTTCATCGGAGAGCAGCAGTTGATCGACCATCATCCGATCCATTCTCTACGCTAGAATTCTCTCCAGTGTAGTGGTTTGTGCAGGGAGCTAAGCGCATCTTCGATCGCTCGTTTCAACCCTTCAACAACATCTCACTCCCCAAGCGATACTGATCACGATCGCACTTGGGCTGTTATTTGGGGTAGAACGCTGTCATACCTACTGGATCTAGTGTTTCACTTTATAGACATATTGAAAAAGAAGATGTCTACTTCGCAAACCTCAATCATTGAAGCTCGATCGATACATACCGTCTCTCAATCTTCTCGAAAATTATTTGAGCTGTGAAAGAGTTGCGTTTGATGGGGAGTGACCCATAGGAGTCAAGAATTTGCAACAGACGTTTGATGTCGAATTGGCAGGGCACCCGATTCCTCTGGTTATAGTTGGATGAACATAGTCCAGCTCTTCCTACCATGAGTAACCTCTTCACTGAGCAAGAATTGACCGAGCTTTCAGCAGATGTGGACGCGCAACTGCGCGACGTGCGGGAGCGGGAGTCGATCGCCCATCAAAAATCGGGAGAGCCACCTTCGACGGATCTAGTTCTGGCAAAGCAGAACGAGACGATCGCGGTGTTGACGAAGGAATCACACCAGAGTTTTTTGGCGAAGTTCGGTCAAGCGGCAAAGGCTGACCTGTGCGAAGACAGTGGGCTGTTGCACAAGCAGTGGCAGAAGTGGGGCGATCTGGACAATAAGGATGCCGTAGAGCGATTGGGTGCCGTGCTGCTGGCGATGGGCTTTAGCGGTGGCGTGGTGCGATCGCTCGTCGTGGCAACGGTGGTGATCGTCGTGCACATTGGCATTAAGGCCTTCTGTGCGGATTATGGGCACACTAACGCGAAGTAACCAGTGAATGGGTCGTTAACGTTGGCGGGAACATGAGTCTAGAACTGATTCTGCGTTTTGCGGCACTCCATCGCGTCGAAGTCACCTTTGACGGCGTATCAGCCGAAGTTGACTTTGAATCGCCATTAGATGAGGACGACCTGAAAGAGTTGCGCTGGTATTTGGAAACCTACGCCGCAGGCTACACGGCAGACGTGGATGACCAGCGATCGCTCATCCTGGGTTTCCTCAAAGCCAATCGTCTGTGTTAATGATTACAAAATAATCGAGTAATAGGAAGAAAAATATATAGAGTCAATCACCTGCAAAGCAAAGAAGGTTAGGAATGGCGCGATCGCCCTCAAACTCGCAGTCAGACTTTGAGCAAAGCCAGCCTCATGCTGATCCTGATTCTCCGCCACGATATTCTGATCAACTCCTAACATCCCACAATCACAAGTCTGTTCATTATCTGGGCGGCTTGTCTCCCACGCCGTTGAGACTCGTGATTGACTATATCAATGATTATCTAGACCAGGAGTTGGGCTTAGAGGAATTAGCCGCGATCGCCCAACTTAGCCCCTATCGCTTTTGCCGTTCCTTCAAGCGATCGACGGGCTTCACGCCTCACCAATATGTCATTCGGCAGCGCGTGGAGCGAGCCAAGTTGTTGTTAAAAGACGGCAAGATGGGAATTTCAGAGGTGGCTGTTGCCTGCGGGTTCACCCACCAGAGCCATCTAAATCGTCACTTCAAGCGATTAACGGGCGTGACCCCAAAAAAAATTTCTAAGTCGTAGCAATTTTGTGCAAAAACAGCAGTTCTGTGCAAGATTGCGCAAATGCACTTGATGTAATTTATCTGTCAGATGTAATTTTCTGTCAATCGGTTTTCTGCTCACCGCAACATCTCCGCTATCTACCATAGGAACTATGAGGAATTTAGGTGTTATGTCTAAGACTTGCCTATTGATTGCTAGTTCAACTCTATTTAATAGTGCGATCGCAAGTAACACTTCAGGTTCTGAAGTTCGAGCAGTCAATCACACGCTCGATCATCGAGATTTTTCGATTATTCGTCCAAGTAGTAGGGTGGGTAAATGGTAATAATTCCTTGCGAAGCTGTCAAATTATCAAAGCTTGCCCACCCTACCCTACTTAATCTCACGGAGGATGTTATCTCATGAGTTTTTGGAAAGATTTTGCTGAAGGGCTAAAAGATGTTGGAACAACTACAACAAGAATTGTGACTGACACCGCAATTGATCTGGGCAACGTTGCTACAGGTTTTCAGTTCAATGACGACATGGAAGCGGCAAAGAAGAAAATGTCAGATGCCGGAGTTTTGAGTCCTGGCGATGCAATCAAAAAGAACCATTATCCTTTTCTAGAGGAAAGAGAAAAAGAAGCAAGAAATAAACTGGTGCAGGTGCAAGACTTGTTTAAGGAGGGGCAAGACCTGGAAAACGAACGTGACGCACTCGTTAGTAGACTGAGCGATATGTGCGCAGATGTTACTCTTTTATCTCAAGCCAGTTCAGCAGCCGAAACACTGCTTGCAGAAGCTCAGAAGATACCTGAATGGGAAAAATGGGCAACAATATTGGATATTCCCCCAGTTACGATCGCTGAGGTTAGCCGGGTTAGTGCCTCAGCGAAGCAATGGCAGCAGGTTGGCCAAAAAATTGCCATGTCTAGCCTAATTGTTGGTGCTGCGGATGGAACTGCTGCCCTCGTAACCCTTGCGGCATTGTCAAAAGCCAAGCGGCTCACAAAGTTGTCGAACATCGCTCGAACGAGTTCTGCAGCCCGTACCGGGACATCGGCTGTAGTCAACACTGCGGCAAAGTCGGCAAAGTTTCTCAAGGTTGGCAAACTAGCTGGGAGAGCATCGGGGGTTTTGGCGATCGCCTCTGTAGGGCTTGATATTGGTTTAAGCGTTGTAGAACTAGAGCAAAAAAATGCTCAGATTAAGACAGTACTGGCTGAATTGGATAGTGACATCGCAGAAGCAAATCAAGATTTGTCTGCCTTGCGCCAAGAGAAGACTGAAATCCTTTCCCGAATCAATGAGCTGCTAGCCAGTGTAGAGCCGCCTCAAACCCAGGGAAGTTGGCCAAACTGGGTTGATGCAACGGGAGATGCATTGAAAGCGGCGATTGATCGGTTGACTTCAGTGAGTGGCATTATTGAGCAGGCTAAGAAAAAGGCAGAGCAAACCAGAGGAAAACCGCTAGAGCAAAGAATCAAGCATGTTGTCGCGATCGATCCCAATATTTCGCCAGAAGAAGCACGTCAGATCATTGAAACCGTTGATCGCGAAGCGGGTTACACGGAACCTCAATCAACAGAGCAAGCCAACTTCAAGCCCATTGCATCATGGGTCTGGCAGGTTGAAGGTACTGGCAATCCTGTAATCATGCAGAATGCAGATCTCGACCAAATTACATGCTTATATGGGCTTCCTGAGGGGTACACCTCTTCCGACGCAACCTGGAAATATTGCACAACAGCCGACCTAACAAGGACTCTATCAATCCAGTGGAGCTACGGAGCATCTCACTCTTCCCAGCATCCGTTCAGTAAGATAACCCTGTATGCAGATCGTCCATCTGGGCGTGAAGTGATTGCCCTACACGAAGGTATTCCTCCATCAATGAGTGCGCTTTCTCAGGGCAGTAGCTCTATCCAAGTTCATGAAAACTGCTCTTTTGGCATTGTCGTCATCGCCAAGGCAGAGTTGGAAAATAGTCCACAAGCCTCCGCTTCTCCAGAAGAAAACAGCGAACTGAATATGACCCTAGGCACCTTTACGCTTCAGTTCTCTGTGTAGCTTCAGCAGAGTTACGCAAAGCAAGGAACCACTTTGGGTGGAAATAAGTAATTCAATAAACCAATCGCGATCAAATTAGGAGAGATCTACTATGGGATGGGCAGCCTTGTTCAAGGTCGTTAAGGGCGGACTGACGCTTATCGAGGTCTTAGATACCGCTGCTAGTGCAGCCACTTTGGGAGACGAAATCGCTAAAGCTGCAATGGGCGATAATTACGATCCTGCATTTCGCGATAAGTGCCAGGAGGTCGCTGAACAAGGAAAAGTAGTTGATGCGCTGGTCGCCTACGTCAAAAACTTGCAGAATGACATTGACAATCTTAACAATACAATGGATGCACTTGATTTAAGCATAGATATTTACGACTACAAGCAGGCGCAAGTCAAAGAATTGATGGATAAGGTGAATCAGTTTAACCTTGTATTTGTTGATACCCCAACCGCTTACGCTTGGCTCACCGGACCAGCTCAACGGACAAATACTCATATCAATG
>JBBSCL010000249.1:0-5374 GCA_038250345.1 Leptolyngbyales cyanobacterium | reverse complement strand
TTGAAGCATCTTCTAGCTTTACGATTAATCTGCGTGAGCTAGAATTTTTGAATAGTTCCGGAATCAGTATGCTATCGATGTTTGTAGTAAAAGCACGCGATAAAGGCGGTATAAATTTAGTTTTTCAAGGATCAGAGAAAACTCTTTGGCAAACTAAATCACTTAAAAATTTGCAGCGGCTGATGCCCAGCCTAAAACTTGAATTTGTATAGGATACGATGGCAGAAGCAAGTCCAGTCGAGGCACAACAAAACGTATCCGTTGCAGAAGTCGAATATCTCCGGCTTGAAGTGGCGCGGCTTCAACGTATGAACTGCGACCTAGAAATTGCGGTGCAAACGATTACAGAACATGGGGATGCTGTGGAAGCGGAGCTTCATCAGACAAACCAGCAACTTCAAGCAGAAATCGCTGAGCGCAGACTGGCGCAATCTACGTTGCAAAACATTTTTGAAACGGTTTCTAGAGATAAAGCCGATCTAGAACTGATACTCAAGGCAACGGCTGAACATGGCGATACGGTGGAGTATCAGCTTTACACCCAAGCGGTGGAAACCATGCGCCAAAGCGAAGAACTGTTTCGGGCAATTTCAGAATCCACGCCGATTCTGATGATTTTGACCCAAACGTTAGATGGGAAAATTGTGTATGCCAACTCTATTTCTAGTCAGCGATTTGGCATTGAGCCACACGCCTTAATGGGGCATCAATTAAAAGAGTTTTTTGCCCATCCAAACGATGCCGAAATTCTCTGGGCGCTATTTGAACAGCAGGGCAGCGTTCGCAATCACGAGATGGAAATTCGGACGATCGCAGAAGGCACGATTTGGGTGTCTGCCTCAGTGCATTCGATGATGTTGGCGGGGCAAGAAACATTGCTGACGACGCTCTATGATATTAGCGATCGCAAACAAACCGAGGAAGCGCTGCATCAATCTCAAACTCAACTCCGTCAGCAAGCCCAAGAGCTAGAGCGGCGAGTGGAACGACGCACTGCTGCTCTAGTTGCCGCCGAAGAAAAATATCGCAAGATTTTTGAAGATGCCGCAGAAGGTATCTTTCAAACGACTGTCGCTGGGCAATATCTCAACGTCAATCCTGCCTTAGCTGAAATGTATGGCTACGACTCGCCAGCAGACCTAATTGCCAGCATTACCGACATTGGCTCACAGTTGTATGTGCAGCCGCGCCGACGCGAGGAACTGCTTGCCTTCGTGCGTCAGCTTGAATCGGTGACCGTGTTTGAGTCTGAGGTTTACCGCAAAGATGGCAGCGTTATCTGGATTTCTGAGAATATGCACAGCGTTCGAGACAATGACGGTACATTGCTTCATTACGAGGGCAGTGTGCGCGACATTACCGATCGCAAGTCTACTGAGGAAGAACTGCGCCGACAGCGACTCAAATCCGAGCGTCTGTTGCTCAACGTGTTGCCTCAAGCTATTGCCGAACGCCTTAAACGAGGGCAAAAAATCATCGCCGATAGCTTCACCGAAGCAACGGTATTATTCGCCGATTTAGTGGGCTTTACTGAACTTTCGACCCGCATTTCACCCACCGAACTGGTGGAGTTACTCAATAGGGTTTTTTCTAAGTTTGATCACCTTGCAGACCATCACCGTTTGGAAAAGATTAAAACCATTGGCGATGCCTATATGGTGGTTGCGGGGTTGCCCGTTCCTAGAGCCGACCATGTGAGGGCGATCGCGGATATTGCGATCGATATGCAGCGTGAAATTGCCAAAATCAAAGTTCATGATGGTCGCCCCCTCAGCCTGCGAATTGGCATTCATACTGGACCTGTTGTGGCTGGTGTGATTGGGATTCGGCGGTTTACCTATGACCTTTGGGGCGATACCGTCAATGTTGCTAGCCGCATGGAATCTCAGGGCGAACCCGAACGAACTCAAGTCACAGAAGCGGTTTATAACCGTTTAAAGAATGGCTATAACTTTGAGCAACGAGGCGCGATCGCGATCAAAGGCAAGGGCGACATGATCACCTACTGGCTGTTGGATAAGAAGGGCTAGGAACAGGGAACAGGGAATAGGGAATAGGGAACAGGTGTTAGAAGATAAACATTAGCCTACTCTAGAATCTGAAACTCTGCACCTGAAACCTTTTACCTTACTTTTGCGAAGTCGAGGCACTGGGTCCAGCCGTCACAATCACTAGGCGATCGGGCTGTAAAACCTCTTGAATGAAAGCATTTATTTGAGCGGGTGTAATGGCGTTGATTGTCTCGGTGTAGGTGCGAATGGCATTAAGCGGCAATCCATACACTTCATTGGCAAGAATGGTGGATGCCAAGCTGGTGGGTGAAGCCAATTCTACAGGATAGGAACTGGTGAGCGATCGCTTGGCGTTGGCAACCTCGGCATCGGTGACTCCCTCTTTGCGGATTTGTTGGAGCAGGCTAATGGTGCTGGAGATCGCTCGATCCGCATCTTCAGGGGCAGTCTGCATAGAAATCAGGAACGGTCCGGGGGTTTGCCCAGCTTGAAAGGCGCTATGGATGCCATAGGTTAAACCCTGGCGATCGCGAATTTCGGTGCCCAGACGACTGGAAAGCGTATCGCCACCTAAAATTTGGTTGAACACTAAAGCTAGGTAATAGCGGGGATCTTTACGAGCGATCGCGTTATAGCCCATGAAGGTGATGGACTGAGTTTTCCCTGGCAAAGTAGGCGTGAGACGCACCGTTTTATCAGGCAACGGCACCACCGGGAAAGTGATTTGGGAACTGTTGCCAGCACTTTCCCAACTGCCCAATTCGCGCACCAATAAAGCGCGTAAGGCGGCGGGGTCAAAGTCTCCCACAACCGTTAGCACGGTGGCATCGGGGCGGTAATACTGCTGGTGAAAGCGCACCAAATCCTCACGGGTAATCGCTTGAAGACTGTCGGCGGTGGGAAAGGTATGAAATGGATGAGTAGCGGGATAAATCGCTTGCTGAAAGGTTCGTCGTGCTAACCGGGAGGGAGTATCCAGTTCTAGCTTAAGTCCGCTGAGGGCGCGTTGGCGACTGAGTTCCAGTTCATTTTGAGGGAAGCTGGCATTTTTCAGCACATCTGCCGTAACTTGAATCAAACTTGGCAAATCGGCAGATAAGGCTTCGCCACTGATGGCGACCCCTTCTCGGCTGGCACCAAAGCCTAAACTGGCACCCCGATTTTCTAGGGTTTTGGCGATCGCCAGAGCATCTTTCGTTTGGGTGCCATTCATCAAGTTATTGGCGGTCAAGGTTGCCAATCCGGCTGTAGCAACCTGATCGCGCACGGTGCCAGCAGCAACATGTCCACTCAGGGTCACAGTTGGCGTACTGCGATCGCGCACCAGCAGCACTTGCACCCCATTCTTCAAAGTCAGCTTTTCAGGGAGCGCTTGATCTTGTGGCTGAGGGGTAGCTCTGTTCGGCGGTAAATATTTTGCCACTTCAGCAGGATCTACGGGCGCACCGGGGCTAAACTTCTCAGAGGTTTGGGAGAAACTACCAGGATTGCCGCCTGCACCATCGGCAGTAGTCGGTTCAAAAAATCCTACAGTCCGATTTGCGATCGCCAAATAGGTTTGGGCAACTCGCTGCACATCGGCTGGTGTAACGGTGGCGATCGCGGCTAGCAGTTTATCTGTGAAGCGATAGTCGCCCGTTGAAATTTGATTATCGCCTAGCAAAATTGCTTGACTGGAAATATCCCGATTTCGCAATACCAACGAAGCTTTCAACTGCGCCTTCGCCCGCGTTAGTTCCTCCTGAGTCACTCCTTTATCCCGCAGATCGGTAAGCACCTGCTGCAACGCGAGATCGATCTGCTGCAAATTCTTGCCTGGAGCCGCCGTAGCCGACAGTTCATACCAACCGCCGGAAATCAAATTAGCCGCTCCGCCTCCCGCATCGCTTGCTAACCCGGTTTCGACCAGCGCCTGATAAATCCGGGCACTGCGTCCACCCGTCAGAATGTAGTCCATCACCTGAATTGCAGCCACATCCGGATGCTTGGTGTCTGGCAAGGGGTAAACAGCATTCAATAGTGCCGCGCTTCCAGGCTCCTTCAAAATAATCGGTGATTTTGTGGGAGCAGGCTGTAATACGGCTTTTGCAGCTTTGGCGGTCAGCGGGTCTTTGGGCAGAGGCGCGATCGGTTTGGGAATCTTGCCAAAACTCTCTTGCACTTTTTTCAGCAAGGCATCGGTTTGAAAATCGCCCACCACTACCAACGTGGCATTATCAGGACGATAGAAAGTGTTGTAGTAATAGCGCACCTGATCGACGGTGAATTTTTCCACATCCGCTTTGGTGCCGCCCACGGGTAAGCCATAAGGACTGGTAGGAAACGCCGATCGCATCACTGCCCGACCTAACCGATAGCTCGGATTATTTTCATAGCCTTGCAGTTCCGAAATCACCACTCGTTTTTCGCTGGCAAGCTCTTTTTCACCAATGATGGAGTTTTTCATGCGATCGGCTTCCAAAACCAGCAGCGCTTCCAGCTTGTCGCGTTCAACGGTGCCAAAATAAGCCGTCATGTCGTAGCTGGTGAAGGCATTCGAGTCGCTGCCCAGTGCGCTGAAAAATCGCCCAAACTGAATTGGACGCGCCTGGGTGCCCTTAAACATCAGGTGTTCTAGCTGGTGAGCAATGCCATTCACACCTGGAGCTTCATCGCGTGACCCAACCCGATACCACACCTGCACAGAGACGACGGGTGCGGTGTGAACTTCCTTCGTCAGCACGGTTAAGCCATTGTCTAAAACGGTTTTACGAACGCCAGCAGTTAGTGACAGGTCAGCATTTGCCGCTTTAGTAGAGGATTTCGCTGAGCCAGATTGTGAAACGGCGGGCGACGCGGCGATCGCAGACGGCTGATCTGGGGCAACCGTTTGGACGATTTGGGAGGAAGCAGCCGATCCAGCGAAGAGGGCGATCGCTAAACATCCAATAAACAATAGGCTGAGCAAGCGGTGACGGCGCATAGGAGGTGAGAAGGGAGAAGGGAGAAGGAAAAAGGGGGAAATTAAACATTGCCTACGCTGCTGGGGCGTGATCCAGTAAACAATAGGGACGGCTGTAGCTGAGCGGCATTTCTAGAGCGTATTTTTCTAGAAGATCCGCATTACTCATAATTTGTTCCGTTTGCCCATCGTAGACAATTTGCCCGTGGTTTAGCACGATCGTTCGATCGCACAGTTCCAGCGCCAAATCTAAATCATGGGTGGCAATCAGTTGGGTCAAGGGCAGACTGTCGAGCAGGTGAATCAATTGCCGACGCGATCGCGGATCGAGTTGAGCAGAGGGTTCGTCGAGAATCAAAATTTGAGGCTGCATTGCCAGCACTCCCGCGATCGCCACTCGCTTCTTTTCTCCACCTGATAA
>JBBSCL010000248.1:0-5378 GCA_038250345.1 Leptolyngbyales cyanobacterium | reverse complement strand
GGATCTAACCCTACGGATTGCATGGCAGCAACGGCACGGTCTACCAAGCATCCGCCGCGCAAGCCCTGATTCATCGGTCCAAAGGTGATATCTTCCCAGACGGTCGGCATGAACAGTTGATCATCTGGATTTTGGAAGACTAAGCCGACAAAATTGCGGATTTTGGTGAGCGTGTGAGGCGCGATCGGCAGTTCCCCTACCACAACTGTTCCCTGCTGCGGAATAATCAGCCCGTTGAAATGTTGCAGCAGGGTCGATTTGCCAGAACCGTTCGCTCCTACCAGAGCAACGCGCTCCGTTGCGTGAATGGATAGGTCAATTTGGTGCAGCGCTTCTGTGCCATCGGGGTAAGCATAGCTGAGGTTTTCAATCGTAATCGGATTGTGATGCATGATTTAAGGGGTATCGCGATCGCTAGCGACCTTGGATATAGAACATTTGCCCCGCGATCGCCAAGGCAGCAACCATGGTGATTGCAACTCCATCGCGCCAGCCACCTTTGGGTATTTCTGCTTGAGGAAACAGCCCGGTATAGCCACGCGCCAACATCGCCTGATGCACCCGCTCTCCGCGATCGTAAGTCCGAATAAACAGCGATCCAACCATGTTGCCGATGACCAAGCGCTGGGTTTTACGACTGTTCATTAAGTTACGCGACAACGCCGCCCGCCGCATAGATTGGAACTCATCCGCTAGCACCGCAATGTAGCGATACATGGATGCCATGATTGCGACTAATAGGGGTGGCACTCGCAGCGTCGCGATCGCGTGCAGCAATGCCGGAATAGGAGTAGTCAAAATCAAAATGTTTACCATTGTTAAGGAAAGTAACATTTTGAGTGCCACACTGCCAAGATTGGTTAACCCAACCGTAGTGACTTGGAACCAGCCCCACTGCCAGATCACCTCGCCACTGCGTTGAAACAGCGTTCCCAGCAGCACTACCCCAATAAAGATAAACTCTACCCCCACCCGCTTTGCCAACGCGCTAAATGTCACTTGGCTAAGAATGACCAACGTGACGATACCAAATCCATACAGTCCCCAGGTTTTCCACTGTCCATTGGGGGTGAGGGCGATCGCAAATACCATCAGCACCATGCATAGCACCCGTGTAGACGGAATCAAATCATGCCAAGGCGATCGCCGTTCACTATCAACATCTAACCGAAACGCACCAATATGCAGCAGCATGGTTTATTCTCTTGCTGCCTATGGAGAGATGTTGTCATCTTCCGGTGGAGCGGCTGAGTTCCGCACGACCACTTTGCCAATTCCCCAGGCTAAACCAAACGCGGCTAACGTGCCAATGATTCCGGCTAGAGGGGTTGCCACCGCTTCAGGCACCCCCCGAACCGCATACTCTTCAAACACTTGATAAAACGGTAGCTGTTTCGCTGGAGTTTCTTCTGCCGCTTTCGAGTCAAACTTGTGATCTTGGGCGACCCGATCCAGCCCATCTGGGTTTTGACTGGCAAACGGCGACAGAAAGGTAGCGATCGCCAAGGCGATTCCTAACCCAATCAATGCAAACGTCACATTTCTATTTCGAGATGAATCAGACACGCTATCAATCCTCTTTTTAAACTTTTAGTTTGATTTAGTTTGATTTCTTGACAACTCAAAACTCAAAACTCAAAACTCAAAACTCAAAACTAGATTCCACCCTTAGCGCGATGCCATTGGACGATTGGCGATCGCATTTCGGGGCGCTTTATAAATCAAGTCGGGGCGAGTTCGGTAAATAAATCCAAGAGCAACGACTGTAATCAGTGCTTCGCCAATCCCAATTAGAGTATGCCAAAACGTCATAGCAGGCAGCGCTACTTCCAACGGCACCGTTTCAGACAAGGCTAGTGCAAAGGCACACACTACCGCCGCAACCACCACACTTGACCAAGCGGCAATAGCAGCACCCGTTCCAATCCCCCGCCAACTATTCCAGCCTAGCGCCTTACGGATGGCAGCATACAAGTAGTAACCCCCGAAGGTGCCAATTAATCCCATCAAAACGATATTGGCTCCTAATGCCGTAATGCCGCCATCTTGAAACAAAAATGACTGCACGATAAACACGACTGCCATCACCAAGGAGCCAGCCCAAGGACCCAACAATGTGCCCGCTAGGGTTCCGCCCAACAAATGTCCAGAGGTGCCTCCTGGAATCGGGAAATTAATCATTTGCGCTGCAAAAATAAACGCAGCACAAACCCCCATTAGTGGCACCGTGCGCTCTTGATATTCAAATTGGGCGCGCTTCAAGCAAATTGCAATCAGGGCGATCGCCACTACCCAACCCATCAGAGTGATCGGCAGACTCAAAAAACCATCGGGAACATGCAACGCAAAATACAATCCCCTACCTCTCAATTGACTACCACTTAAACTCATCAGCAACAATTCAGTCATACCAACCCTTAATGAACCTTAAGCCAACGAATCATTTATGCCTGTAGATTTACATACCCGACATTGGCAAATGATTCAATCCTCCACCGGGGGATTTCTGCCAAATTTAGGCTCAATAGTCTTAATCCACGTAGACCAATACTATGCAGAAACCACATGAGAACTAGGCTTATAGCAATGACAGTCGTCAGAACGGTAGCTTACGATACTAATTTTGCGATCATTTAAAGTGATTGTGAGAGCTGGCATAAACCTATATCCTCATTGCCTAAAACGTGTTCTGCAAAATTCATACATTATTACGACTTATGCACTCGCCCCCTAAATCCCCCAATTCTGGGGGACATTGATCTTCTTGCTCCCCCAAAATTGGCAGGGTTGATTCTCTAAAGAAAACAAATTCTTGAAAGTCCTATTTTTAGGTTCAACTTCTTTTGAGGGTAAACCAAAGAATAAGGGTTCCAGAGTTATTCCTCTGTTAAAGAATCTTTCCTGCCCAGAATTGGGGGTTGGGGGGCAAATTTCGGTTGATTTGCGTAAGTCTTGCCATCAATTGAATGGCTTAGAAAGAGCTTCAGATGTTACTTTCAAAGCAAAACCCTCAAATCAGAAAATTTGAGGGTTTTGCTAATCCTAGAGAAAAGTCAGAGATCGCAACCAGCAATAAAATACATCCGTCTTTGCATCAATCTAAACGCGTGACAAATTGCGGCTCAGCCAGTCGGCGTTTTCGCGCAGGATATGCAAAATACCAGCACGAATGACCAATTCCATTCGTAGCCGCTCCTGCAAAGGGGAAGAGGCGTAAACTTTGGGTTTGCCAAATGTTTCTTGTGCCCCTTCAACAACGTAGCGGTTGGGGACATTGCTGAGAATATGGGCAACCAGCTTTTGGCGCAGTTCAGGCAGTGAAAAAGCAGTTTGATAAGGATGTTCAGGGTATTCCTCTAAGACATATTCAATCTCTTGAAGAACTGCTGGCAACGTTAGATTGACTAATCCGTGTGACATTTTCACCTCTAACTATAAAAACTGTTGATGTAAGACGGTGACTAACCAAAAGACAATTTTTGCAGCGATCGCCCTTGACTTATAAAATGGGCATGTCCTCATAACAATGGTCACAGTGCCAGTAAAGTCCGCCCAAGCGCATGTGGCGCAGCAAAACTCTAGAACAGCATGGGCAAGTATGCCGAGTGTTCATAGAGTGCGCGATCGCCGTTGTAGAGATGAACTGTTGGCTGCGATCGAATTTGAGATGCTTTGACATTGATATTGAATGATGCAATAAAGCGTTCATATTAAAATCTGAATTCTAATTTTGTCACAGGGTATATTTTCTTCGTAATGCTTACGGCTAGACCCAATCAGTAATGTTCTAAATAGAATAAAGCTCAAATGTTTGAAATCGAGTTTGACTACTGGTTGAGCAATGTTTGATTTGTTTGATTTGTTTGAGAAGGTTACATTTATTTGCAGAAACCTTCATTTTAGATTTATTGCCATTCCCGTGCTTCCAATTCTTTCTGAGGCAACAATAAATTTGCTTCAATATTCTGCCGAATTGCCATTGTTATCTCACAGTTGCTATGCAGACAATCGAGCAGCAGTTGATTGGCAGCATAGTAGCGTTGCAGCACTTGCTGTTGTTCTGAGCTAAACTGCCAGTGCTGGTGAATCTGCCGATAGCTATTGATATCACTTTTGAGGCGTTCTTCCCAAGCGCCATAGTGCCCCTGCCACCATGCCTGAAACCGTGGCTGGTTTTGATCAATATCTGGGAATTCATGTTGGAGTTGTTGGAGGGATTTGTGCAAGCCAGCATCCAGCACGATGCCTAAAATATTGCTGAGGGCATTGCCACACAGATGAGCATGGGCAAAATCTGGACTTTGGGCGATCGCACAGGATTGCAACACATCATCCAGTGCAGTATCCAAAAACATTCCCTGGTCGAGCGTACAGGCAAGCGCAAAATCAGATGCCACGTGAGGGGTTCGAGCCAGCGCCAAGTAAAAGGCTCGAGCTGTTGCATCTTGGGTTTCGGCTGGGATAATTTGCGACTTTCGACTTGCCCATACCAAAAACTCTTGCAGATAAGGATCTTCGGCAACTAGGGCATCAATTTGCTGCTTCATCAACTGCACTAACGAATCAGCACTCCGCAGCATGGCAGCCGTCAACAAAAAAACTTCCCGCCAGTGGGGATCGGTGATGTGGCTGACCAAGCCACCCAATGCCTGCTCTAGGGATTGGAGATTGTGGCTAGCAACAATATTACGTGCCGTGAAATATTCTTGAAACACCAGATAGGAGAACGAGAAAATGCCCCGCGCCCGTTCGATGATTAATCCATGTTGCGATTCGATCGCCCTTAGCACCGCTCCACTTTCGACGTGCAGTTCCTCAGCATCGGTCGAAGCATTGGGCAGATGCCGAATATAGTCCTCAATGTATTGCTCAAGCGTCCGTTGCTCAAAAAAGTATTGCCCCTGCTCAAAGGTAGCTGCTGCAATCTGACTCAGCAATTTCAGCTTTTGGGGCAGGCGAAACCCTTGGTAAGCCTCATCTCGTTCCACCCCTCTCGCCTCATCCCATTTGCCCAGCAGTAAGTCTAGCCCTTCTTTATAAAAATCTGTCTGCTTTGTCGGAAATCTGCCCTCACCCTGAAACACCCAACAAGCCATATGCAAAAACAGAGGAGTCACCATCAGTTGACGAAACTGCCAGTTTTCCGGCAAGCCCAGCTTTTCAATAAACTGATCAGACTGCTGCCCCCCTGCCGAAGGATTCGTCTTAGTAAACGCCACAAACCATTTTTGGGCAAATGCAACAATTTGAGCCTGGGTAAATGGAGCGACCTCCACATCGGCGAAACCGCGTAAGCTGTGCTTTCGAGCGGCAGTACGGCAGGTCGTTACAAATCGATTCTTATAATATTTATCTGAAAATCGACGAATTTCTTTGAG
>JBBSCL010000247.1:0-5388 GCA_038250345.1 Leptolyngbyales cyanobacterium | reverse complement strand
TACCCTGAGCCGACAAAACAAGTAACTGACCTGATGGTAGTGGGTAATGGCTGAAAAACAAATAAGGTACGTTCATGAAGTTTAATGTACCTTACAAGATAGGTGATCGCACTGATGCTCAACCATACCAATATAGTTGGAAACTTGCACACAAAGCCCCACTTCCTCAAATAATTCGCGGGTAAGCGCGGTAGGTAGGCTTTCCCCAAACTCAACATGTCCACCTGGTAGAAAAGTATTGGTTGCACCCTTGCAATGTGCAACTAGCACACGCATGTTACGCACGTAATACACGATCTTTAATTAAATTATTGCGGCGTATCTATCTTTTTCAAATCTTTACTCCCTTGAACACGTTCGAGTAACGCTATACCCACTGGAGTCATCCATGCCATCTCGTCACCATCATACATTGGTGCACCTGCGATAAGCCCAAGCGTATGCAGCTCACTGTATATGGACGGATCGACACCATCCATTTTCTGATACCAAATTGATGTAAAACGCATTATCTATCTTGCGTTTATACAAACCTTCTAATGCCTCAAGCTGAATCGGGCTGATTACTTTTGGCGCATCTCCAACCAGAAAAGGCTCTTTAGCCATTGCAAGACGTTTTATTAAATCTGGCTCCTTGGCGATCGCTTCAGCCCTCTCCTGTACCTTGGCTACAACTTGGAATTCGAGTTCAAAATGTCCCTTCTTGAGCTTGAGATTCCTCTGTTTCTTTTCATCAAGCGGTAAGAGTGTGAGCAAAATGCTTGTCAAAGGTTTTTTGAAAAATATAGATATCGTGAGGATGGTGAGTGGCCACACCAAATCCTCAATAAGCCCAATAACTTCTTTAACGACATCCATAAGAAATTAAAGAAAACCGACTTAATCACAGACAAGTATATCTTTGAAGTTTAACCTTACCAGCCTGGTTGAGCCGCATAACGTTCCCAATCACCCGCCGCAGACCATCTCAAACTCTCGCAGATTAATTCTCAGCGGTCGGGTGCATTGGGGTTGTTCTACGGCGATCGCCACTCGTTTTGGCGTTGCTGAATAGCAGTATGAATTTGTGGAATTCTAAATGAGTCCTCAATGCGTCTAGCCCTTGCTTCATACCCCGAATCAGCAATGCCCTCGTTTTCCGGTTTTCAGGGGAATAATCCGACCTTACAAGACCAGAAGCAACGCAATTTTCAAAGCGATTCCGCGATCTCTTGGATAGAATCTTGTTTTCACAGCACCTTGTATCCACAGAACAAATACATGTCTGCGATCGCACCCACCCTAGCCTGGGTTGCCGTTAGATAATCTTGAGGCGTCAGCCACAGCATCAGCCCCCGTTTGCCCGCCGACACGGCCACCGTCTCGAAGGTGAGCATCGCCGCATCGACGTAGACCGGGTAGGCTTTTTTGGTGCCCAGGGCGGTGACACCGCCGCGAATGTAGCCGGTGAGGGGCTGCACGTCTTTGAGGGGCACGGTGTCGGTCTTGCGACCGCCCGCCAGCACCGCCAAGGCTTTGAGATCCAGCTGGGCATTGCCGGGAATAACGGCCAGGCAAATGCCTTGGCGATCGCCCTTGGCCACCAACTCTTTAAACACCTGCTCCGGCGGCAATCCCAGTTTCTCGGCGGTGCTTTCGGCGGCGAGATCGTCGGGGTCAACCACGTACTCCAGCACTTGGTAGGGCAACTTGAGGCGATCGAGAATGCGGGCCGCGTTGGTTTTGCTCACGGGATAGCCTAGGAAATCTGGAAAGCTATTTAACCATAGGAGGTTGGCAGGTTGGCAAGTTCTGACCTTTTAACCTTTTAACCCCAATGGCCCCAATCACCCGCCGCAGATCAGCTTAAACTCTCGCAAATCAGCTCTCGGCGGTCGGGTGCATTTGAATTGTTCTACGGCGGTCGCCATCCGCTCTCCAGTTTTCTGGTGAATAACCCGACGTTGCAACACCAGATGCAGTGCAATTTCCAATTACTTCAAGACATATCTGACGAGCAACCAGAGCTTATCAATTGGTGCTTTGAGGTCTTGAAGTTTTAATTGCCAGTTACCGATAGGTAAGTTGTCAACCTTAACCACGAAAGATTTTATCGTCTCTCCGACTGGTAATCCATCGGTGAAAGGAATCTCAGTATCTTGCATTAGGGAAGCTGAGAGCTTTGTAGATGCGAACAAATACAAATCAGTGGCTTGAATCTTTTTCGGGTCTCTGTCTTTGGTGAAAATCGGCAACCGCTCGCTGAGGTTATTTAGCATGATGATTCGCTCCGTGCTGCCAGCAGGCGGATTCATTGCCTTGTACCACTCTGTTGGAAATTCGTGTCTCAGGTCAAAGGCGGCAAATAGTCCTTCCTCCCGACTCAGATCCTCCACGCTCTTGATGTAAGCCTGAACCGATTCGGCGGCTGGCGTTTTGAGCTTATCGCCGCCATCTACAGCAGTGTAACGCACGTGTAGAACCACGTCTGTGATGGTGTCATAGTCAAACTGCCGGAACTCGGCTGGGAGTTCGAGCCGCCATTTGCTGATGCCTCCTGCGCCTTCAAAGGGGAGGTAGCGTTCATCTTTGAAGTTGAGTTCAAACATGCCGCTGTCGTTTTGGCCTGTGCTGGCTGCAATGGAGGCAATGGGGACGTTGAGGGTGCTGAACCGATCGTCGGTTTCCTCGGTCTTTTCCAGGTAGTCAGATGCGGTCTTGGCAATGGAGCTTGTTCGGAATTTGTGTTCTAGTAGCCGTAGGGTACAGTTCAGGCTGGTGTATGGACCGACAACGCAGGGAATGGTGAGGGAGACAGATTTGATGCGGCGCATATAGTGGCCGGGATAATCCATGTCGAATAACACTTCTGGGATTGAGAATTCGCAGGTGCCAGTTTCTCTGAGTTGAAGCAGCGCCATGGGATTGATCTGCCGCAGAGAAATGTGTTTGGTGACTTCGTAGTCATAGCCTCGTTTTTCTTGGTAAGCGGCTTCGAGTTGTTTGAGACCGATGTAGAGCCGCTCACCGGATAGCAAACCATTGTAGGCTGCTTCCCAGTAGCCGAATTGGATGAAGTTAGATGCTGTTAATCCGCGCTCGAAACGGAAGACTTTTTCGGCTTTTTTGGCTAGCTCATAGGCTAGGGTATAAGCCTGGTAGTAGAGTGTCTGAATCTGTCCTTCCATCCAAGTGTAGAGTTCTTGGTTGGTGTATTTGTTACGCAAGAACTCCTCAACCTCTTGGGAGTTGTCAATATTTTTTTGTTGGTTGGTAATCTCTTGATTGGCGATATTAATCCGAATCTGTTGGGTTAATATCTGTTTGTCGATGTTGGTGATTTCATAACCAGCAACATTAACTTGTTGTACCCATTCTTGAGTTCGCCGCTGAAATCCAGCTTTTCGTCCCGCACTGGAAGATTGATAAGATAGATGATCGGCATATATCCGTAAACCACGAGCAACCGCTGAGGTAGCATTTCCCATATGAGGAAAGCCCCATTCGATATTTGCACCAACTCCTAAAGGATATACCGCAACATGTAGAGTTGGCAAAGCATGGAATACACTTGCCAAAGTTTCAACTATTCCGATACCAGTTTGCCAATCAGCAGCAGCACTAGCTTTATCCATTTCATCTTTTTCGGATTGAATTAGCTTTAAACCGCCTTCATCTATTGTTTCAATCGGATCGGGAATTTCAACGAAATCAGCATCACTCCCTGGTACTTTGCCTAAATCCTCACCAACCAACTTCAGAAAATGTTGTAAGCGGTAAACTGGGCTTTTACGATTCTGTTGTAAAGCAGCTAAAGATTTCCCTGCTTCTTCTAACTGCTGCTTTTTCACCTCCATTAACAGATTTTGCATGGTGCTTTCATGACCTGCCCGCAGTCGAGAGAGTGCTTCTGCATCCCCTTTCTCCTTAGCGGATAGGAATGCACTGCCCATTGATTTCAGTTTTCCACAAAGTTCCAATGCTTTTTGCAGCAGGTAATAAAAACGGTAATTCGGCACGGGGCTGTTCAAGTCATTGAGTACGCTTGCCAAGCTCAGTCCTTGAGCAGCAGCTTGCACCAGCAATGCCGGATCGATCGGTGGCTCAAACAGCGGCAGTTTGCGGAATACACCTTCGATGTTCTGGCAGTGGCGAATCTTGAATAAGCGATCGTCGATCGTATCTCGCAGACCTCTCAATTTGGGATTATCGGGGATGCAGAAGTATAGCGACGTAGCAAAGCCAAAAACATTGGCAAACCCCACAATACCGTTACTTACACCAATCGGGAATGGGGTTTGATTGCTGTAGGGAAATGCTAGTTCTAACTCAACCATGGCGTTACCGAAAGCATCCCATTTGTCTAACAACGAGTTGTAAGTCTGCGGTTGAGTCTTGCCGCGTTTTGGAATCTTTTGTCCCCGTGGCCCGTAGAGATGGGCTGCCATCACATAAAGCTGTGTTGCCTGGTTGAGGGTTTCGATCGTATCCTGCCGGAATAAATAGTCGCCCCAAGCAATCAGAATTTCGATGTACTTCATCACCACCCACTTCATGTAGGCTGATGGACGAGAGCGCGCAACGACATGGGGTTGGAATGGATGATCGCGCCATTCGTTAATCGCCGCATCTGGTTGATTAGGTTTCAAGCCTGCAAACAATTGTTCCAGCATCTTATCCGCTTTGATTTCTCTAAACGGGAGGAATTGCCAAACGCCATCTTTAGCCAATGGGTTAAAGACGTAGTGGCACATCTTCAGTGCTTGTTCAAACTGCTGGGACTTTAGGAGGCGGTCCACTAACTGCATTGGGGCATGGAAAGCAGCTTCCCAGTTATAGAGAGAATAACTCCGTTTTAGTTCGTGATAAACGACCTTTTCATCGAGTCCAAAAGCATCTGCTTTATCGGTTACATCATTGAGATAGTAACTGAATAAAGTATCAAGGTTACCTGCTGTCAGTTTACCTAACAGTTGATGAGCAAAAGGGTGATAAAAATTCAACGCTGTGCTGGGTTCAAGATGAACTTTTACACTTGTTTTGGAAACAGCAAAATATGGCACAGTTGCAAACAAAGTAGGAGGGTTAGAATCATTTCCTTGTAAGGAGTGTATCTCAGTGCCAAATGTGTAATGAAAGTCACCATTAATTGAAGGCTTAGGGCTTACCGAAGCATTTTCTTTGGAAATCTGACTACCTGTAAAGTGAAATGCACCTAAAGCAGGATCATCTCGATAAACATCAATAACAACTTTGGGATCTGTGGTAACGACTCTGGGAATGAATTCATAGATATTGACATTTGGCAGGGAGTTGGAAGCCTCAGGAATATCGTAGATGGCCTCAGCAGAAAGTTGTTTCTGCGTCCATTTTCCATTACGATACTCGCTCCAAGCCATCTTAATTTCC
>JBBSCL010000246.1:0-5390 GCA_038250345.1 Leptolyngbyales cyanobacterium | reverse complement strand
GGACGAATGATTTGATCGACAATGTGGTCTTCGGAGATTTCTAGTTCCCAATCGCCCGGTGTGGCAGAGACGAACACACACTGGCTCACCTTCTCCCAAAATTCTTCCGCTTTGAGCGGGCGATTATCGGCGGCACTGGGCAAGCGAAACCCGTGTTCAATCAGTACGCCTTTGCGGGATTGGTCACCGTTGTACATGGCGCGTAGTTGGGGCAGGGTGACGTGGGATTCGTCAATTACCAACAGCCAATCTTTAGGAAAATAGTCGAGCAGGCATTCGGGAGATTCTCCAGCTTGCCGTCCGGCGAGGTGCCGCGAATAGTTTTCGACCCCGTTGCAAAAGCCCACTTCTCGCAAAATTTCCAAATCATAGCGGGTGCGTTGTTCGAGTCGTTGGGCTTCCAATAACTTGCCGTGGGTTTCTAAAAACAGCAGGCGATCGCGCAGTTCTTTTTCAATATCATCGCAGGCTTCCTTCAGTCGATCTTCTGGCGTAACAAAGTGACGAGCCGGGTAAATGTTCACGCCTTCCATGCTTTGTAACGTGGTGCCCGTCACCGGATCGATGTAGCGGATTGCTTCAATTTCGTCGCCAAAGAACTCCACTCGGATAATCCGATCTTCGTAAGCAGGACCAATCTCCAGGACATCGCCCTTAATCCGAAAGCGACCGCGCCCTAGCTCCAAATCATTGCGAGTGTATTGCACAGAAATCAAATCGCGAATCGCCCCGCGCAGGTTAACTTCTTCGCCAACCCGCAGAGAAATTGCCGCTTTCAAATATTCCGACGGAATGCCCAAACCATAGATGCAGCTAATGGAGGCAACTACAATCACGTCTCGTCGCTCAAACAGCGATCGCGTTGCCGAGTGCCGCAACATGTCAATTTCTTCGTTGATCGACGAGGTTTTGGCAATGTAGGTATCGCTAACGGGAATGTATGCCTCTGGCTGGTAATAGTCGTAATAGCTGATGAAGTATTCAACCGCGTTATCTGGAAAAAACTCGCGCAACTCATTACACAATTGCGCCGCCAGAGTTTTATTGTGCGCCAAAACCAATGTTGGTCTACCCAATGTGTCAATCACCCGCGCCATTGTATGGGTTTTGCCCGTTCCCGTTGCGCCCAGCAAAGTGGTGTAGCGATTGCCAGCATTGATAGAATCCAGAATTTGGGCGATCGCTTTGGGCTGGTCGCCTGCTGGCTCAAACGGGGCTTGAATGTCGAACTGCGCCATCGTTCAAAAAATTCCCAAACTAGCGGTAAAACTGAAAAATGCGATTGCGCTTAGGCTGCCAAATCACTCGCTTGACCATCAACCAAATGCCTTTCCAGTGTAACGATTTCCCCAGTTTGCGATCGCGATCGCCGAATCCCTGATGACCCAGTTCGGGTTTCGGTCTGTAGGTCGATCAACCCAGATTGAGTGTGCTTAATCAGGCACGATTCGTTTCATGTTAGCGAAGCTATTCAAAGGACTCCCGAAGGGAATCGCATCATTTCTGCCACTGTAATTTGGTGAGATGGAAGCAGAAGGTTCAATAAGTAGGTCGGTGGAATTGTTTGTAAGATACGTTTCGGCTCCGCTCTACGCTCAATACCCGAAGAGAAGAGGGTTGAGCGTAGTCGAAACCCAACTGCTTACGTTGACTTTAATTGAGCCTGTCTACTTATCTTTACATGACTTTATTTTTGAAGCTTTCTACTCAGCCTTACATTAAATTGGTATCAAGCTATCCTGACAATTCACTGCTACCCAGGGAATCTACCATTCACCATTTACCCTTATTTGGAGTTCTTCAGTTCATGTTCAACCTCTTCAACCTCAAGCAAGTTTCATTTTCTATAGCGACGATTGCTGCCACAGTCACCGTCAGCGCCCTTTCTCCAACCGCCGCCAAAGCCGTAACCATCACCGGCACCATCACTGGCATCTGGGATATCGCTTCCGGTGAGCTTACTCCGGGCGATCCGTTCACCGTTACCTATAGCTATGACGACACCAATCTCATCTACGACTCCACCTCTGCCTCTGCCTCTGGTTCGTTGTTGAGCCTGGTTCTGAGTAGCGGCGATTACAGGGATGTATTTAATTTGAACGGGGAAAGAGGAAGTAACTCTGGAACTATCGTTTTTTCTAATACTCGCCTTTCAGTAGATGCCGCATACTTTACCGTTTTACCTTCGGGTCGAACCTCTGCATATACTTACTTCCGCTCCGAGCGCGAACGAGGTCAACTCCTTAGCGGAAAGCCATATGTGAAAGATGAAATTGAGACGTACAAATATCGATTCCCCCGCGCTGGTTCTGGTCCATTTGGTTATACCCAATCCAATGTTGAGTTTTCGCCTGACCCAACGGCTATTGCTGCTGCCGTTCCGGCTCCAGCAGTAGTACCAGGGTGGTTACTGGGTTTGGGGTTGGGTGTTCTAGGCAAACGTAAGGCAGAAGCCGCTTTGAAAAGACAGAAGGCATAGAAAATGGTTGTGAGCGATCGCGCGTCAGGCAAGAACTGAATCGGCGCGATCGCAACAGTTATTCAACGGCAATCTCACGCTCTGAATAAAGCAGGGGTGCAGTGGATGTGGGTTGCAATTGCTTCAGGCGATTTTCTAGTTTGTTGAAGCGATCGGCTCCATAGCAAAAGTTGAGTAAAACAGAAGCAATAGTCCGTAACGTCTAAAAATCCTACTGTTCGCCAAAACACCGCTGGAAGGCACCGCACTGGTGGATTGTACCCGCGCTAATGCGAAGTAAGGAAGTGAAACTGCTGCGGACTTATGCGGCTATGGAGATGATTTGAATCACTTCAAGTAGGCTGTGAAACAGGCTTGTGACAAAATGGGCGTGCAGTTTAATGAATTGACCGATCTGACTAAAGAGGAGTCAAGTTTGTTGAATCTAGAGGGCGAAATTGTTGCACCCGATGCTGATGGACAGCTTTGAGAATGGCTACTGCAAAATTTCTATCAATTTGGCAATAATCTTATCTAGCTTTTCGGGCTTGAGTTGCCCTGCTGTAGAAACAATAATTTGCTGGTCAGCCGTAAATAAACGGTTTGGTCTAACGTTACTATCTTGATTTAAGCTTCCAGAGTCAAAATCTTCGGCTGTAATTGAAACGGCATAGGAATCTCTAATTCGCTGACTGGTGATTTGACACAGAATCAGATCATCTCCAGATAGCACTGCAACCACTAATGCGGGTCGCCGTTTTGCCTGACTCAAATCTGAGAAAGGAAATGGAACCACCACGACATCACCTTTTACAAATCCTGCCAAGCCTCATCCTCCTCTTGGCTCAACCAGTCTTTGCTTAAAGAGGATTCGCTGAGAACGGTGATCTCTATCCGCTCTGTTGAATGTTTCCGCTTGAGGAATTGCAAGAAATCCAATACTTCCTCCACAAGAAAGTCTGGTGCCTGTTGAAGTTCGTGAATGATCAGGTCTTTAGAGTTCATCGTCATGAGCTTGCTGCCAGTATCTTTCAACGACGATCGCGTTCACCCTACTGTACTACCTGAGATCGCTTTGTTGGTGCATCTCGCACGGGCGATCGCTCGAAACATCTAAGATTCCTAGAATGGAATTCCTAGAATTTTCAGCGCCATTGGAACCACAGCCTTTACCGCTTCGCTAACTGTGGTTTCACCTGCTTTGTTCGCCAGCGTTTTACCCCAACCCACCAATTTACTCATCACCGTTGGATCGCCTTGGGCTGGTCGCCTGCTGGCTCAAACGGGGCTTGAATGTCGAACTGCGCCATCGTTCAAAAAATTCCCAAACTAGCGGTGAAACTGAAAAATGCGATCGCGCTTAGACTGCCAAATCACTGGCTTGACCATCAACCAAACGCCTTTCCAGTGTAACGATTTCCCCAGTTTGCGATCGCCTTGTTGGTGCATCTCACACGGGCGATCGCTCAAAATATCCAAGATTCCTACAATGGGATTCCTAGCATTTTCAGCGCCATTGGAACCACAGCCTTTACCGCTTCGCTAACTGTGGTTTCGCCTGCTTTGTTCGCCAGTGTTTGACCCCAGCCTACCAGTTTCCCCATCACCGTTGGGTCGCTTTTTGCTTGGTTTGCCAAATCGGTTGCCACTTGCTCTTGGGCAGTTTCGACCGTTACGCCAGTTTTCTGCAACTGGGTCAACAACTCCTGAATTTGTCCCGCCGCCTCAGTCAAATCCTGGCTCATATTGACATAGTTGCCCTGGATATAATTACCGCCACCCGTGTTGATGGTTTCGTAGTAACTGCCGCCACCCGTATTGATGTTGCGAGTATCCACTAAGTTGTTATTTCCTATTACAGTTACTTGTCCGGGTAGAGAGAGCATATTTTCATAATTTTTTACCTGTAGTCGGATATTCTCTTTCAGCAACCCTTTATTTTCCTTAAGGAGTTCATAATTATCCTCAAGTAAATTTTGATACTTTTGTCTGTTCGTTCCCTCTGGATAGCTGATCTTGAGCTTTACCATTCCATCACCCAGAAGCTCATATCCTCGAAGAAAAAGCCGATCGCCGTACTCATCGATTACTTTTGTATTGGTTTCGTTAAAAGCAAAAGCAAAGGCTCTCCAGTTTATGCCGTTATGGAGAATCAAATCAAAGGTGTTGCGAGCTTCCTGAAACAGCTTGGTGAATTCCCCCGGCTCAAAGTTTCGGTTTGGGTCACTGGGACGACGTTCCTGATCCGGATATTCCAGATAGATGTAATCGCATTCAACGTCATCTAGTTTCGTCTGACTGTTTATGTTCCAGTCTTTTATACACGCTCCGGTGAAGTTGGCTCCTGTAAAATTTGTTGCTTGAGCTTGAGTTCTTCTAAAATTGGCTCCAGCGAGATCCGCTCTAGAGAGATCGGCTCCATAAAGATCAGCTTGACTGAAATTAACCTCAGTAAGTTTTGCTTCGCAAAGATGAACGAAAACCAGATCGGCTTCGCTAACAGAAGCTAGTCTCAGGTCTGCCCCGTTCATCTTGGCTCCCACAAGGGTAGCTTTTCTCAAGCAAGCTCCAACAAGCTTTGCTTCCTCAAGATCAGCATCCCTTAAAATAGCGCCACTAAGATTAGCTTCTCTAAAATTAGTTCTTCTCAAAAGAGCGTTGTTGAGCCTAACGAGACTAAAATCAGCAGCGATCAGAACAGCATCCTCAAGGTTAGCTTCTTCCAGATCAGTGCTCCTAAAATAAGTCTTACAAAGGTTGGCTCCAGCGAGATTAACCTTCTTGAGGTTAATCTCATGCAGGTTAGACTCACTAAGATCTACCTTGACTCCTGGACTACCTTTACGCCATTCGTTCCAAGCTTCGACTCCTTGCTTCAATCGTTCTAGCTGTTCCAGGTCTGCCATGGAGAGTTCTGTCTGTTGGGGTTTGT
>JBBSCL010000245.1:0-5397 GCA_038250345.1 Leptolyngbyales cyanobacterium | reverse complement strand
ATCGGTTGGGCGATCGCAAATCCAATCTTTGCCGTCAAGTCATAATTTGTTTGTAAAGCTGAGATAAACCCAACCTGTTTTAGAACAGCCGACAGCCTAGTTTTGGAAAACACCAATTCACCAATCAGCGTGAATTACCTAGATTCTAATTTCTTCTCAACAAGAATGGGTTCACTTTTGTGAACCCATTGATAAGTTATTTTAATAAAAAGTAATTGTAAAGCGGCAACAATCCACTTGCCAGTGAAATTTTAATCTAAATTGCCCTGAGACCATAACTTAATTAATTGCTCAACCACTGCCCGTTTATTCGGACTCATCTCTGCACAAAGAGTTTCTTTCAATTGGGCGATAGTCAGTTCAGGTCTGGCAACTGCCACATTCTGCTCTGATCGACGAGAAAAACTTGGGTTAAAGGAACTGTGATGAGAACTCAGTGCGTGAAGCTGAAGATGTGTCTGAAACATTGTTATGTCCTAAGGCTAATTTGATTGACTGAAAAACCACCGAATTTTGAAAGATTAATCTATCAATGTCTTGGTCTAGTAATGAACCTTGTGCAGTATATCAACTGTCAGTTCTAAATGGTTAATGGCTAAAGACCCAAAACTGAATGAATAGCACTTAAAGTCTTGGATTGCTGACTTATAGAGCTTCGTGTTTCAACAAAACCATTAGAACGAACCTAACATCCCTTGATGGGGATGTCTCTAAGAAAATCGAATCTTTAAAGTCGAGCGCTTGAATTCAAACTTTTCTCAGTCAAAGATTTATTTCTTTAAGGTTACGTGAAGCAGAATACGATCGCCTCACCCATCAGGGGAAGTTAGCACAACCTTCTGGACTAGCTTTTTTATCAGCTACTACTATTTTAACAACTGCTTTTGAAACGAAAAGTTTTAGGGACTTGGAGAGCTAGAGTTAGGGCACGGGCTGCCATAAAAATGGTTAGGGCAAACCACAAAAGATGGACGTTTTGCAAGAATCCAGCGATCGCGGCGAGGGGTGCAAAACCGATTAATGTGGCAATCAACGCCGATTTTTGAATGATTTTAGCCTGCGTCAGTCCAAGGAAGTAGCCATCGAGCATATAGGCAATGGAGCCGAATCCAAGAATCCCCAATAGCCAGGGCACTTGTCCACGAATTAGTTCTACGATTTCAGAATGATTCGTCAGCAGTCCAAATAGAAAGTTGGGCATCGCAATGAAGGCGATCGCAAAGGTGAGTCCTAGCCCTAAACTGGTCATCCCTGACACGCGAACCAGCAATGCGAGTTGGGCTAGATTATTTTTTCCGTAAAATACACCCGCCATGGTTTCTGTCGCAAAAGCTAGTCCATCAATAAAATAGGCGGCTAAGGACACCACTTGCAGCATTAAAGCATTTGCGGTCAGGACGGTTGTGCCCATTGCGGAACTCAGATTTGTGAAGACAGCAAACGTAGACACGAAGGCAAATGTGCGAACGACGATCGCGCCATTGAGGGCAACTGAGGCTTTTAGTGCAGTAGCATCCAGCAATCTTTGGCGGAGATTGGGAATAGTACGGCGAAGGGTGCGATCGCGGCAAATCAGCCATGCGCCGACGAATAGCATCAAATATTGACTAACGGTGGTTGCGCTTCCTGCCCCTGCACTTTGCCAGCCCCACTGCACTACAAACAGATATTCCAATACAACCTTGCTGCCATTGCTCACGGCTGAAAGCAGCAGCACTTTTGAGCTTTGCTCTCGTCCTAAAAACCAACCCACTAGGGTCATATTCATCAGTGTGGCAGGCGCTCCCCAAATCAAAGCGCTGTAATAGGCTTGTCCTGCTACTTTCACTTCCGCTGTGGCGTTTAATAAGGCAAATCCAATCAGTCGCAGTGGCTCTTGCAGCAAAACCATGGCAACGCCAGCGACCAGTGCAATCAGCCCATTGCGAAGCCCAATCAGCATCACCTCGTCTAGATCGTCTCGTCCGATCGCTTGAGCCGTCAGTCCCGTGGTGCCCATCCGCAAAAAGCCGAATGTCCAGTAAAGGTAGTTAAACAGCACGGTTGCTAGAGCGACTCCTGCCAACTGATTAATGTCTGGCAAGTGCCCCAAAAACGCCATATCCAGCAAACTTGCCAGGGGCACCATCAAGTTTGATAAGACGTTGACTGTTGCCAAACGGAAAAAGCGCTCGAAAAAATCGCGATCGCCTTTCACCTTCAACGCTGACATATGTTGCCCCACTTAGCGATTTGCGCGTCCTTCCAAATAATCTGCTACTAAATTTCTCAGATCCAAGATGCCAGCCGACAAGCTAGCGATATCTTGTCTATTGAGTGCAATCTGCTGAGCATTTACGTCTTGCTGGGCAGCAACTTGATTAAACTGATCAGCAACTTGATTGAACTGATCAGCAACTTCATCAAGCTTATGGCTGACGGTGTTGAGGGTTGTCCGAATCTCAGCCATTTCTACATCGTGGCGAGAAATGACATTGTGATGGGCTGTCGTGATTTGCGTGAGTTCGTCTGTGTTCATAAGAATCAAAAGCGATCGCTTGCGGCAAACCTGATTTTAGCGCTTGAAGCCTGCTAATGAACGCGATGTCAACTAGAACTACTCTGTCATAAACTGCCCTCATCCCCTAACCCATTTTTCTAAAATAGGAGAAGGGGAACCGGAATCTCAAAGTCCCTCTCCCGCCCTGGGAGAGGGATTTAGGGCTTCGATGTGAGCGCTCAGCCGAACGATGAGGGTGCAAAAGTGATATGCTCCCAATCAATCAATCAATCAATCGAACTTTACTGAGTCGTCACCACTTCAGAGGGGAGGCGCTGGAAGGAGAGGCGTTCGTTTTCGCCAACATCGACAAAGATGGTGTCGCCATTGTGGAAGTCGCCGCGCAGGATGGCTTTGGCGATCGCCGTCTCTAACTCCTTCTGAATCGCACGTTTGAGCGGACGAGCACCATAGACGGGATCGTAGCCAACTTCGGCAACAAAGTCGATCGCCGCGTCGGTGAGCTTCAACGACATCTTGCGGTCTGCCAAACGTTTCTCTAGGCGCAAAGTTTGCAATTTGACGATGTTCCGCAGTTCGGATTTTTGCAAACCATGGAAGATGATGAACTCATCCACCCGATTGAGAAATTCGGGGCGGAATTGCGATCGCATCGCTTCCACTACTCGGCTTCGCATCTCTTCATAGCGGTCATCATCCCCTGCCACATCGAGAATATATTGCGACCCGATGTTGCTAGTCATGATGATGATTGTGTTTTTGAAATCCACCGTATGACCTTGGGCATCAGTAATCCGCCCGTCATCTAGCACTTGCAGCAAAATGTTAAACACATCCGGGTGAGCTTTTTCAATTTCGTCAAACAGGATGACCGCATAAGGGCGACGGCGGATGGCTTCGGTCAGTTGCCCACCTTCGTCATAGCCTACATAGCCAGGAGGCGCACCAATTAGGCGCGAGACGGCGTGTTTCTCCATGTATTCGGACATATCGATCCGAACCATTGCCTCTTCGGTGTCGAATAGGTAGGCAGCTAGGGCTTTTGCCAGTTCAGTTTTGCCCACGCCTGTAGGACCAAGGAAGATGAAACTGGCAATGGGACGGTTGGGGTCGGCAAGTCCGGCGCGCGATCGCTGAATGGCATCGGCAACCGCAGTCACGGCTTCATCCTGACCAATCACCCGCTGGTGCAGTTCGTCTTCTAAGTGCAGCAATTTCTGCATTTCCGATTCCACCAGTTTGCTGATCGGAATGCCCGTCCATTTAGAAATGATTTCGGCAATATCGGCTTCGGTCACTTCTTCCCGCAGCAGAGACGAGCCGCTCTTCTTAGTTTGAGCTATTTGGGCTTCTGCTTCTTGAAGTCGGCGATTTAGATCCGTGAGAGTGCCATACTTCAATTCAGCCGCTTTATTAAGGTCATAATCGCGTTCTGCCTGCTGAATTTCGAGGTTGACCTGCTCAATCTCTTCTTTTAACTCTTTAATCTGGTCTCTACCGCTCTTCTCCGCTTGCCATTGAGCATTCAAACGACTTTGCTCTTCTTTGAGGTTTGCCAGTTCACGATCTAATAGCTCTAACCGATCAAGAGAAGCCAGGTCAGTCTCTTTCTTCAGAGATAGTTGCTCCATTTCCAACTGCAAAACTTTACGATTGATTTCATCTAGCTCGTCTGGCTTGGAAGTATTTTCCATTTTTAGCTTGGCAGCGGCTTCATCTACGAGATCGATCGCCTTGTCTGGCAGAAAGCGATCGCTAATGTAGCGGGATGACAGCACCGCCGCCGCAATCAGAGCGCTATCCAGAATAACTACGTTGTGGTGTAGTTCATAACGGTCACGCAATCCCCGTAGAATCGAGATCGTGTCTTCCACTGTAGGCTGATCGATAAACACTTGCTGGAATCGGCGTTCCAGGGCAGCATCTTTCTCAATATATTTGCGATACTCGTCCAAAGTCGTGGCACCAATACAGCTCAGTTCACCCCTTGCCAGCATGGGCTTCAGCAAGTTTCCGGCATCCATTGCGCCTTGAGTTGCACCTGCGCCCACAACAGTATGAATTTCGTCAATAAATAAGATGATGGTGCCTTGAGCTTCCGTCACTTCTTTGAGAACTGCCTTTAAGCGCTCCTCAAATTCGCCTCGATATTTCGCACCCGCAATCAGAGAACCCATATCCAGCGCAATCAGTTTGCGATCGAGTAAAGATTCTGGAACATCTCGATTGATGATTCGCTGTGCCAACCCTTCGGCGATCGCGGTCTTACCTACACCGGGTTCCCCAATCAGCACCGGATTATTTTTCGTGCGGCGGGAAAGGATCTGAATCGTGCGACGAATTTCATCATCTCGCCCAATCACCGGGTCAAGTTTGCCCTGCCTTGCCATTTCCGTTAGGTCGCGCCCATATTTCTCAAGGGATTCGTACTTGCCTTCGGGATTGCGGTCAGTCACTTTTTGGCTTCCTCGAATTTGATCAATCGCCTGCTTAAGTTTCGTTTCATCCAGCTTGGATTCTGTGAATAACCCTTTACCAAAGCGGTCGTCTTTAGCAAAACCCAGCAAAATATGCTCAATCGAAATCACTTCGTCGCCATACTGCTTGCGGTAATTGTCGGCGCGATCGAATAAGGTATCTAAACTGCGCCCCAAATAGACGCTGCCGCCTGCACCCGAAATTTTTGGCTGTTTGCGAATAAATTCTTCCGTGCGATCGCGCACCTGCGTCACCGGCACATTCAGCTTGTTAAATACACTGCTGGCAAGTCCATCTTGCTCTAACAGCGCTTTCATCAAATGTTCAGATTCGATTTGTTGGTGCTGTGCTTGTTTAGCAAAATCAGGCGTGCGAGCGATCGCTTCCCACGCTTTTTCTGTAAATTGATTGGGGTCGGT
>JBBSCL010000244.1:0-5426 GCA_038250345.1 Leptolyngbyales cyanobacterium | reverse complement strand
TCGGCTGCCAAGCGGTTGTAGGAAGAACGCTCATGGCAGAAAAAACCATGATCAGCATCAGGATATACCTTCAATGTGTACTCCTTACCCAATGCTTGAAACCGAGACTCGATTTGCTGAATGCGGTCAAGCGGAATGAATAGATCTGCTTCTAATAATGGCGTTGGCTCCGCCTGAGCGTATCCAAGCAGCAATCATGCCTGCGATCGGAATTGATAGAAAGACTCCTAACAATCCAGCCACCCGTTCGCCAATAAACAGTGCCAGAAATAAGAGTACCGGGTTTAATTCCAGTGCGTCTCCCATGACTTTAGGATGGATAGGGTTTGCCACAGGTTGAGCGATGTTTGGGAAGATGGCGGTAGGCGCACAATTAATTCTCCTAGGTAAATTCAGCCTATGCTCTAATATTCAGAATCAACCATACGTGTTGCGATGCTGTCTAAATATTTAAACGCGATGTGCAACTAAAGTCAGCCCTCATCCCCCAGCCCCTTCTCCCAAATCGGGAGAAGGGGAGCAGGAATAGGTTAAAGTCCCTCTCCCGCTCTGGGAGAAGGATTTAGGGTGTAGCTTGCTTCCCGCAGGGTGGGCGATCGAGAAAGTTACACATCAGGTTATTTAATAGAGAAACAATCCTGCTAAGGGGATGAACAATTAATGGTGTTGCATCACTCACCTATTGTAGAAGGCGCACTCTTTTGAGACTGACAAGCCTTAATTAAGGCTTGTGGATTTAATAACTCCGAATTCCTGGGTAGGATGTGTTAACGCATCGCCATAAAGAATTGATGCGTTACAGCTATCGCCTAACACATCCTACAAAATACGGTTTTATTTAATTCTCCTTCCTAAGTGAACAGACGACAGGAAATCTACACGGCGATCTCCCTCCGCTCATGCTGAAATCTGACACGGTTTCTTTTCAGGAATAGCCTGCGATACAGCGAATTTTGGCAGAATGCAGTAGGCTTTTTAAGATGTCGAAAGGCTGTGAGCGATGAAGATATTGGTGCTAAATGCTGGCTCTAGCAGCCAGAAAAGTTTCCTCTACGAGTTGTCGGGTTTGTCGGGCGAGTTGCCCGATCCGCCGGAGCCACTGTGGGAAGGAGCGATCGACTGGACGGTGGAGCCAGAAAAAGCAGCGATTAAGGTGGAAGCGAATGGCAAGGTGCTAAAGGAAATGGTGCCTTCTATATCCCAGACGGAGGCGACAACGCATCTATTGCGAACCTTGTGGCAGGGTGAAACGCAGGTGCTTAAGACCCTCAGCGAAATTGATGCAGTTGGGCATCGAGTGGTGCATGGCGGGACGGAATACCGCGAGAGTGTACGGGTAACGCAGGAGGTGAAAGCGGCGATCGCCCGTCTGGCTAGCTTTGCACCGATTCACAACCCTATTAATCTAGAAGGAATTGAGACCGTTGAGCAGATTTTAGGAACTGAAATTCCGCAGGTTGCCGTATTCGACACTGCCTTTCATTCCCATCTGTCGCCCGCTGTGTATGTGTATCCGGGTCCCTATGACTGGCTTGAAGAAGGGATTCGTCGCTATGGGTTTCACGGCACTAGCCACAAATATTGCTCTGAACGGGCGGCTCAACTGCTAGGGCGCGATTTGCCAGATCTTAGGCTGATTACCTGTCATCTTGGCAATGGTTGCTCTCTGGCTGCAATTCGTGATGGCTATAGCGTCGATACGACTATGGGATTTACGCCGCTGGATGGACTCATGATGGGCAGCCGTTCTGGCTCCCTCGACCCCGGCATTTTGATCTACCTGATGCGAAATAATGGCTATACCGCTGATGAATTGGATCACATGCTCAACAAAGAGTCAGGTCTGAAAGGTATTTCTGGGGTCGGGGTAGATATGCGTCAGATCTTGGCTGAAATTGAAAAAGGCAACGATCGCGCTAAGCTGGCATTCGATATGTATATACATCATCTCAAGGCTGCGATCGGTTCCATGCTGGCAGACTTGGATCGGTTGGATGCGATCGTGTTTACAGCAGGTGTCGGTGAGAATGTGCCCTTGGTGCGCGAACTTGCTTGTCAAACCTTCGATTTTCTAGGCGTAAAGATTGACTCTAAAAAAAATAACAGTCATCCAGTGGATGTTGATATCTCTACATCAGACTCTAAGGTGAAGGTGCTGGTGATTCACACTCAAGAAGATTGGGCGATCGCGCAGGAATGCTGGCGGCTTGTGGGGGAAGGCTCAACCAGTTAAGCTTGAGTAAAAAGATGCATCGCGTTGTTGAAGCGATACATTAAAGAATTTGCGGGGATTTTGATTAAATCGATCGCATGATATCGCGTCGAAATATTGATTCCGGCTGCTGCCTTGAGCACATATAGCAAATAAAGGGAAAGCGCGATCGCGCAAGCTTGCTGAAAACGGTTCATCGCTATGCGGTTTAAATGGAATTGTTTAAGGCTTCAACAAGATCAAGGCAAATTCCTTAAATCTGGCAATTGGCTAAAGTAAGACTGCATGATGGTAAAAGTAGGATATGAGCGCCGCTTGAGGCATAAAAAACGATGAGTGAGGAGCGGATCGCGTAATGCTAGTGTGGTTTATGCATGGGGCTTCAGTACGGAGATCGGGCTATGCCGATCCACTACGCGATCGATTGATTGCAGACTTTTCTGATCGAGGGCTGACTCTGCCGGAGTTTTATTCCAGCTATTGGGGCGAAGAGTTAGGCAGCACGAATGAAATTTGGGATTATGTGCAGCAAGACTTAGAAGCCTTTAAATGGGATTATCCTCAAATTGATATCGACGATGTATTTCACTATCGTCAACGTCGAGAGCAACTGATAACAGGATTCTTTCAAGATATTTTCAAATATCTCAGCAGCCAACAAGGGCGCGAAATCCGCCGCACTGTGGCAATGCAGTTCCTCAACTTCTTAACCGACAATCCTTACGATGAAGATTTGCATCTAGTAGCGCATTCTCTTAGCAGCGTCATTTTGTGGGATCTACTGTTTTCAGACTACGGTACATCCGATCCGGCTTATTACTTTCGCAGTGTGATTAATGGGCTAGTGGATTCGCCCAATAAACGCAAAGTGAAGCTCCGCAGCATCACGACATTGGGCTGTCCGCTGTTGATCTTTAAGCAAATGATGAATGTGAATGACCAGCCGCTGAAAACATTTGCCAGCACCTATTCTGGTACGGCTCTCCGGTGGATCAACGTGATCCACGCATCCGATATCTTTGCCTATCCTCTGCGCTCCAGCCTAAATTTAGAGGATACTGATTTGTTTTTTCGCGATCGCTACCTGGGAGAGCGCAATTTCCTCAAAAAAAGCATCGGAGATGTGGCAATGGCACTAGGGTTAATTGCCGACCACACTAGCTATTGGCGTAGTGCGCGGGTCAGCAAACTGGTGATGGCAAATCTGATTGGTGATTATGAAGAGCTTTCAGGCAACAGCCCAATCTTAGAATTTGGTGAATTTGATTAATTCATGGCGTACAAAAAGCCGTTACATCACTCTTGCTAAACCATGCTACTGTCTAGAGTGGTATTCGGTTCTGATGGGGAACAGCCGTCAGACGTAAGGGGGAAAGTTCGGTGTGAATCCGGCACTGTCCCGCAACTGTAAAGGAAGCGATAAGTGATGAGCGTTAGATTTTGAGCTAGTTGATTCAACTCAAAACTGAAAACCCAGAACTCAAAACTCTTTCTAGTCAGAATGCCCGCCGATCGCTGTTAATGTTTACCAATATCTGCGAGGTACAGATTGTGTCTAAAAGCTTTTTTGGGTTCCACTTGGGTGATAGTGCGCCCCACCACAGCAGCAATCAAGCTGTAGCAAGCCTGTCTGCTTGCTTTTAGTCGTGCCAAATGCCTTATCACCGTTTGGCTGATCCGCTCACCGCAATGGCATTCTTGCGGGGCGTATTGATTAGGATTGGGATTAGAATTAGGAGCTATTGCATTGATGGCTGAAGTTTGACTGCGTTTGAGCGATCGCCATTCGGATTGTGAATCAATCGATGGGAATGCACGGTTTAACGGCTAGTGTGTTCGTGCAGATCTTCGTGCGAGGTCTGAATAGAGCGATCTCACTGTTTAGACCGATCGCAAACTAAACCTGTAGCAATTTAATTTGAAGCGATCGTAAGTCACTCAGCGAGATAGTTAGGAAGCAATTTGGATGATTATTTCGAGGTTATTTACAAGAGTATCTGATTGAATGGAAACCACAGTCAAAAAGTCCGACTTTGTCTTAGCTCCCTACATGAAAAGCAACGACTTGCGAGCGACTTATCAAATCCTCAGTGCAGTTGTTCCCTATATCGTTTTATGGGTCTTAGCCGTTAAAGCAACGTCTATTTCATTTTGGTTGCTACCACCGATCATGGTTCTGATCACACTTTTTTCAGTGCGGTGTTTTTCTTTGATGCATGATTGCGGACATTATTCACTCTTTCGTTCAAAAAGGGTGAATCGGGTCATCGGTTTTATGCTGGGTGTGATCAACGCGATCCCACAGTACCCCTGGTCAAGGGGACATGCCTATCACCATAAAACGAACGGTGATTGGGAACGATATCGCGGACCTTCTGCATTGCTCTCAACTGAGGAATTCGCCAAACTCAACCCATTTGCCCAAAAGCAATATGAATTCTTAAGGCACCCATTGATGATCTTTCCTGGAGGTTTTTTCTACCTGGCGATTAAGTCAAGACTTGCTTTGATTGCGGGAACTTATGGGTTTATTGGTCATGTATTGACTTGCTTGAAGCAAGATCCGGGTATGGGTTTAGAAAAAATTATCTCCTCCCATAAATCTAAAAATTGGTATACAGCGGCTGAGTTTTGGGATCTTCTATTCAATAACATTTGCGTCGTCGGCAGTTGGATTTTTCTGGGTCATTTGCTTGGATTTGGATTTTTTCTGGGCGTTTACTCAATCACGCTGACGGGGTCTGCGGCGATCTTCATCTGTGTTTTCTTTGTGCAGCACAACTTTGATGGATCTTACGCCCACAAAACTGAAGGCTGGGATTACCTGCTGGGCGCGATCGCGGGCAGTAGTTATCTGGAATTGCCGACGGTGTTCAAATGGTTTGCCGCAGACATTGGTTACCACAACATCCATCATCTTTCTGAAAAAATTCCTAACTACAATCTTGAGGCTTGTCACAAGCAAAATAGACATCTGCTCACTCAGGCAAAAAAGTTGCGAATAACTGATATTCCTGATTGCTTCAAATTCATCCTGTGGGATTCTGCCTCAAGTCGTCTGGTCTCGATCGCATCATTTCGTCAAACTGTCCAACCCATCGTGGATGCAGAACCCAGTATTTTAAACAAAATTGGGATAGAAAAAGCGATCGTCCAAAATGTTGAGGTTTTGTCTAAATGAATTTATTTGTTGCTGTACTTGGCATTCTCCTCG
>JBBSCL010000243.1:0-5435 GCA_038250345.1 Leptolyngbyales cyanobacterium | reverse complement strand
AGTCAGATACCCAGCCCTAAAGGACTGAGCTTGTAGACTGCCCGACTCTAGCGAGCGGGTATAAACCAAGCTAATCTGACCCGCCTAAGCCTTCACTGGCTACGTTTTTTGAGTCATGACACCCTGGAATGCCGCAAGGCTGCTAGTTCCCTGCTCTGTCGTTAATTGTTAAACAGTCTTAAGGTCACTGAGACAGTGCAATTAGCCTAACAAGCTCTTAAAACCTTGGCAAAGCAAACATAACCCCGAAAGGGAGTTGGTTTTCAGGTTCCAATCAAAAACCTGAACCAAGATTTTAAGCGGTTAAAACCGCCGTGTCGTTTCCCTCTCAGCTCTAAAGAGACTGAGCTTCCCACATACCGAGTTTTTTCTGTGACCCACTGCCGCCCTTAGTCTAGCGTTTGACCCGGTTCAGGCTAGCCGCTCAATCTTGCCGCGCCTGGGGGTTTCACTTGGGGCTACTTTTCACCAGTCAACAATTTGTACTGGGCAACCGCGTCTTGATACGCCTTATTCCCACCCTTCTTAACCCGCCACAGTGCAGCAAGAATTTGTGTCTGATTCATCCCCACTTCCTTCAGTTCATTGATCCGGTTCAGCGCGTTCTCAGAGGTGAGGTTTTCAGGGCTGAACCGGGCTGAACCATCAGGTTGAGAATCCTGAACCCCTGCATCTAGGCAGCGGTTCAGCCATTGAACCGGATTTGAACCACGGTTCAACGGTTCAGGAGTTGAACCGGGTTGAACCGTCTCTGAACCGGGCGTAAAACCCTCAACCTTTGCCCGCTTATCACGGTTGTAACCTGAGTAATTTTCAAGCACTGGCATAGGAAACCAGCGCATCCCGTCACACCAGGCGCGGCCTACTGGCGATCGCATTAACTGCCCTTTGATATCACTCATGCTCCGAGCGGTGTCATCCACGCACTGTGCACGGAGCACGGCTGATATCTGCTGTTCCTCACCCTTTAGCCCAATAATGAGCAACCGGAGTCTGGAGCGGGCAGCGCCGTTGATGCACAAGTCGAGTAGATGGGCAGACTGACCCGCTTCCCATGCGTACTTCTCACGGCTATCGCCAGAGCTGACCAGGCCGTTAATAGCATCAACGTAGCGCTTCGCCTTGGCACGGATCAAGGTGGATTCATTGCAGATCAGCAGCGCCCTCTCTGGCAATTGCAGAAATTCTTCTAGGCATCGGTCTACCCATTCGACTACCTCACCATCAGAAGAGACTGCCACATTGAGCCGATGCAACCGGACATTTGGCAAATTGGCATAATACCCGGTTTCTTTGGCGTCATCCTTGCAATCCATCACGATCACTTTGAAGCCTCGATGCTTGCTCAAAAATTCCCTTAGAGCATTGCTGAGCAGGATATCTTTGCCGCCGCCACTGACACTCACAATCAGACTGGTACGCAAGCGATCGCCTATCAGGTAATCCACTGGATTAGCTGAAGTAGTTGTCACAGCCACTGGTGAGCTATTCCACCATTCGTCTGTCGTTTGTGGCAGTGAGGCAATATCGACAGCCCCCAGGCGCGTGTTTACTCCAATCGGCTGTGTGTCTGGCGTGTTGGCACCGGGGAGGGCGATCGCTGCCACATCAACTGTGGGTGGCTGTTCAATAGCTGGCGGCAGTGCCTTATATTTCTGCTTATAGCGGGCTAGAAGTTTTTCAGCAGGGTCAGAGAGCGGTATACCAGAACGCTTAGCCCAGTCAATTTGGGCGATTGTTGTTTTCGTGCCAAATTGATGAGCATATTCCTGTAGTTCGGCTTTTCCAAGCACGGCGGCATAAGCAAACTTTTCCGAAACCTGATGCATTTTACTTTTCCGATCGTTGTCTATCCAGGCCGATCGGAACGCCAAAAATGGTGGAATCAAGCCGATCGCCATGAACGGCGCTAAACCCGAAATCAAGAAACCCGCTCCTAATCCCAGAGGCACTAGGAGCTGCGGAGGGAAGCCGCTAGACTCGATTGTTTCAATCGCAATAGTTTCCCATTCCTCCAAAGTCTTCGGGGCGATCGCCCCATCAAAATCAAGCATGTACCGCCCCTCCTGACAAAATTTCCCGCAAATTCTTGACCATCAACGCGAGCGTAACCAGAATTTCTACCGCAAAAAGCGTAATGGAAAGCAACCCGACATTGCCCCAGTCAACGAGCTGCCATGCGCCTGTAGACAGGATCATGAACGCTTGAGCGGCGTTTTCCACAGGTGGGTAAACTCGCAAGCAGATCAAAAGGTCAACGGTGTAAGCACCAAGGGCAGCATTACGAAACTGCCGAACGATTTGATAAGGCAGGCGATTGTAGGCTCGTTTGAGAGTTGCCAGCGCCGGATCGTCATTTTCGCTGATGGCAAAGGGCTTATTGCTTTGCTCTTGCTGTAGCACCCCTTTCAGGACACGGCGGGACTTAAATAGCAACAGGGGCAACAGCTCAAAGGTTTGCAGCACAGCCCAGAGGGTAGCGCCAAGCAACCAGAACAAAAGGTTTTGCCCGCCCCGTGCCATGGCCCCGATGCCAGGAATGCCCAAGATGAAGATGGACAGGCCCGATGGCTGATCGGGAGTGAGCAGGATACGAATTGCCTCCTCGTACGGCGAAATATTTAGGTAGGCAAAAATCACAATAGTTGCGGCTACCGCCCATCCCAACCACTGAAGGTATGCGGGAGAGTGGGTGGGGCGGGTCTGGGTGGTAGTGGTTTGGGTGGTAGGGTTTGTCTCTTTGCGGGTGGGGCTTTCTGCTGGATTGGGATTGCGATTGGTTCGTGTAACCATTTTTTTAGTTCCTGGGATTGCTGAGTTGAGCGTCAAAGCTAGCGGCCTGCATGGCTTGCTGGACTACTTTGGCATTGCCTGTAAAAGCGAAATCGGTAGCCGCTGGGTTGGGGATGCCGTCGCCATCTAAGTCCACAGATTCCAAAACGGCAGTATTGCCCACGAAGTCGCAAGCGATTGTGCCCGATGGCAAGTAGCCGTTTGTGGCTATGTCGATTACGTTGATTCCCTCACCCAATGCAGCGGCCTGGGTTGAGTCAAGCTTGGATACTACAAAGCGGCACCCGTTGGCGTAGCGGGTTTCTGCAATCAGCGCGAGGGACTGCTGAGTCATTTCATCGACTTTTAAGCGGCTAATATTATCTAGCTCAGCCTTGACCCGCTCGCGTTCGGCCATCGTTGCCGGGAAGCTGGCCAACATGCCGGGAAGGGTAATCAAAATGCACAACCCGCCCACAATCCAGGGCATTGAGCCTTTTGGTAGGGTGAATGATGCCTTGGAGTTGGTCGTCTGTGGCTCGTCATCAAACAGATCGTCATCGTTAAGTTGGGGCATTATTAAGTAGTCTCGTTTTTCTGAACTGGACACCGGGGCGATCGCAGCCGTCTAAACTAGCGATCGCCCTTTTGATTAGCATTGCTCCGACACGAAGACATGCAGGGACTCGTTTCCAGCCGTTGTCACTTTGAGATCCAGCCGCTCAACGAGATACGGTTCGTTGCAGAGTTCAATAGTTTCACCAACCGTAAAACTGCCATTCATCCAGATGGAAATGATGTGCAAACCGTTGCCGTCTGCATCCCAAAAGTGGGTAAGCATCAACCGCCCTTTTGCATGGACAGCACCAGCACCATCAAAATTGTTTCGATTGTGCTGGAATCGTAGCCATCAAACTGTCGGAGCAACGGCATTACAGACTCGCGGCGAGCGGCGGGCATTTCCGAATCTAAGCAAAATTCGATGAAACTGTACTCCGTAATGTTTGGGTAGAGCGCCAGCTCGTGCAGCCCGCCGCTCAAGATGTTGATTAGCAGCAGTTTCATCTCTTTCGTCATGCCCTCCAAGCGATCGCCAAATTCAGCGGCTAATGGCTGGGCGACTTTCGTTGCGAGATAAAAACCGATGTGGTTGTGCATAATTGAATGAGTCCTTTAATTTTGCAGTTCAGGGATTCAGCCAGCGCTTAGATGTTCGGTCGTGGGCGCTGGCGGCAGAATTTTTAACTGAAATCAGGTTCCCAATCAAGCTGAGATCCTTTGGCAGGTTCCCCTACCGCTTCCATTGAGCCGAATCGCCGAAACTCCTCAGAGCCATACGCAATAAGGGCAGTCAGCAGCGCAAAGCATTGAGTTTCATCGCAGCCGTCGAGCGCTGCTAGGGATTCCTGCAAGCCTTCATCCACAGGATCGCCATCATCAATGTGGTGCAGAATTTGCGCCTCGATGCTGGGTTCGCAATCGCGGTGTATCAGGCTATCCAGCAACGCGCCGGAAATGGCTTTGATGGCCAGCAGCTTTTCGTCTAGGCTCATGTTTTGGAGTTGAGCGCCGTAGGTGTCAGCGAGTTGAGCAGCGGCAGGTGCGCCTGAAATGTAGTAACCGAGTGGGTGTGGCATGATGGTGGAGTCTCGTTGGGTAGTTTCTTGACTGGACTGAGGCGATCGCATTCTTTCTGGAGGGCGATCGCCTGTTTGGTTTGGGTTTGGGGCTGGTGTGGGGGCGCTGGTCTTGCCTGCGCTGTAGCCGAAGGCGAGGCAGAGCAGGCAGGCGGCTAGGAGGGCTAGGAGCGATCGGTAGGTTCTGCTGGCTTCCCCATTCCGTTGAGCTGCTGCAAAGATTCGGTCAACGCTTGGGTTTCGGTGGTTAGCGCTGTGTCGAGGTTGCCAGCCTGCAACTCATACAGCCGCGCTTCTAATTGGAGTTGCTGAGTCTTGGCGGCGATCGCGGCTTTAGCTTGCTGGGTTTGCGCTAGGCGCTGTTGCCGTTGCACAATGTCCTGTTGCATTGCAACTTGAACCATGTCGGCATCTTGCAGGAACCGGGCGGCGATCGCTAATGGGTCTTCAAAACCTACCGCTTCAGAGGTTCGCAGTCCTTCCAGACTATAGGCTTGGGGTAGCTGTGGGCTTGATAGCACCATGTAATGATTGCCAGTCTCTACTGTGGACTGGACGGGTGTTGCTGCTGGTTCTGGGGTTGGTGGTTTGACGTTGAACTCATGGCGTAGGCGATCGCAATCGTCAGGGGTTAGCCCGTCTGACGTGGCAATACCGATTTCTTGACAGCGATCGAAAACGCTTGATTTAGCTAAGTCGTAGGTGCGGCAAAAGCCAGTTAGAGAGATCCGAGTTTGGTTGCTCATAAAAAGTAGGGTTGCGAACGGGGTACGGACATTGGTGGAACTGGGTTCGGACGGGCTGCGAACGGCGTTTTTATTAAAATGCGTCCGGGACTTGTTCTGGCATCGTGCGAGGGGCGTTCGGAGTGGGCAAGAAGCTAAAGCTAACGGGTACCGCTGCCCTGGGATGTTTGCGGACCACCTTCAACAGGTGGTTCATAGAACGAGTCGTCGGCCTGGGCACTGCCGCCGGCGATTAGTACCAGGGCGATCGCCAAAAATAATTTGGGTAGCATGAGGGAGT
>JBBSCL010000242.1:0-5448 GCA_038250345.1 Leptolyngbyales cyanobacterium | reverse complement strand
CTCAAAGCCGCGATCGCTTTCTTTGCACCCTCGTCAGGTAAAGGGACGTAGCCTAAGTCTGAAGCAAACTGTTCTGAAGCAAATTGTATCGACAATGACGCTCATGCTTGCTGGCGGTGCTGCTGAGCGCGCGATCGCGTCAGAAAGTGATGTGGGAAGAAGGTCTGTGTCTAGGGTTGAGATTGCTATCATCTATGAGTAGCAGTAGGGGTAATAACGTGACGAGTGGGAAGATTCGTGAGTTGGTGCAATATGTCACTAATGCTCAAGGTGAACCAACAGGCGTATTAGTTCCTCTAGATGTTTGGGAAGATCTTCTGAAATCGTGGCAGGCTTTTGCAGATGAGCTTGGGCAAGTTGATGAAGCAGAACCTAAGGAGCAAATTCTAGCTGATTTGAAGGACGCTCTTCGTCAAGTAAAAGCAGGGCAAACGTTGCCGATCGCTGAATTATGGGATGGAATTGATGTCTGACAATTCTGCTGTTGAGGTTCGATTTACGCTGCCGTTTAAGCGTCGGTTAAAATCTCTCTCCAAGCGTTATCGTCAGATTCAGAAGGATATTCAACCCATTATTGATCAACTCCAGACCGGAAACCGTGTTGGCGATCGCATTGCTGGAACAACGGATAACGTTTTCAAAGCGCGGGTAAAAAATAGTGATATTCCCACTGGAAAAAGTGGTGGGTATCGCTTAATTTATCAGTTGGTGTCGCCGCAGTATGTTTCGCTACTAATCATTTACGCTAAGTCTGATCAAGCAGATGTGTCTGCGGCAGAAATCGAATCTGCAATTGAAGAAGTCATGCAAGAACCTTAAATCTGTGGTTTATGAGTAAGCGAGCGATCGCTCTATTGGATTTGGCTCAAAGCCGCGATCGCTTTCTTGGCAACCTCATCAGGTAAAGGGACGTAGCCCAACTCTGAGGCAAACTTTTGTCCGTCGGTGAGTCCCCATTGCAGAATGTCGCGCAGCGCTTTCGCTTTGGCGGGGTCAACATATTTTTGGTACGCCAATATCCAGCTATAGGTGACCAGCGGATAGGAGTTAGCGCCATCGGGGTCGGGAACTGAGCCGCGCAGATCGTCGGAAAACTGGATGGTAGACAGCGCCGCACGAACGGTTTCATCGGTGAGTGATACGAACTGATTGGCTTTGTTTTGCAGGATCGCGATCGCCAGACCTAGCTGTTTTGCAAAGGCATATTCCACATAGCCGATTGTGCCCGTTGCCTGCTGAATTTGGGCGCTAATTCCGGCATTATCCTTAATGCCTGTGCCCGCAAGCCATTGCACACTTAAGCCTGTGCCGACCTTCTCCTTCCACTCTTTGCTAATCGCGCTTAGGTGAGCCGTAAACGCTGCCGTCGTACCGCTGCCGTCTGAACGATGCACGGTTGTAATGGGCTGTTCGGGCAAGGTCAGTTTTGGATTTAACGCTTGCAGTTTGGGATCACTCCAGTTTGTAATTTTGCCCAAAAAGATATCAGCTAGCAACTCACGAGAGAGCTTTAATCCAGTGACACCAGCCAGGTTATACACTACTGCAATGCTGCCAGCGGTCGTCGGAATCAGCACGGCTCCATTCTTTACCTTCGCAAGATCGGCATCCGTTGGGGTAATGTCGCTGCCGCTAAAATCGGTAGTAGCTGCGATAAACTGCTGAATTCCGGCGGCGCTGCCAACCGGTTGATAGCTCACCTGCACATTGGAATTGATCCGGTTATATTCGCTGAACCATTTTTGATACAGATAAACCGGAAAGGTTGCTCCGGCTCCATAAAGCGATACGGGTGAGCCGCTTTGGGTTATCGCAGGATAGGGCGTTGGCGAGACTTCGGGTGGTCTTGCTGATTGAGATTGACAGGCTTTTAGCCCTAGAGCCACGATCGCGATCGCACTCAAAAACTCTCGACGAGACGCTAACTTAGACACCACAGCCACCTCAACACACGTTCGTCTAGATTTTACGATGCGGTGGGGAATCTAAATGATGAGATCCCATATTAACGAGCCACGACACTGGGTTCTTTTTCGGTCGGCATTGAAGCGCCAGAGTCAGGAGGCTGAGGTCGTTTGGTGACGCGATTCGTTCCACGATCCCAAAGGGAATCGCTCAAGCCAGTAATCACAATATAAAGAATTGGCACTACCAACAGGCTGAGGAAGGTTGCCACAAACAAGCCGCCAAAGACCGCAGTTCCCAAAGAAATTCGGCTGGGAGCGCCTGCACCCGATGCCACTGTTAACGGATAAAAGCCCAACAACGAGGCAAGCGAGGTCATTAAAATTGGGCGCACGCGATCGTTACACGCTTCAATCACGGCTTTTGTTACGGACAAGCCTTGTTCTCGCAGTTGGTTGGCAAACTCCACAATCAAAATCGAGTTTTTACTTGCCATGCCGATCAGCATCACCAGTCCCACCTGACAATACACATCATTTGGCAAGCCCCGCAGCGATTGAGCCGCCAGCGCCCCTAAAATTGCCAACGGCACCGCCAACATAATGATCATCGGATCAATGAAGTTTTCATACTGGGCTGCTAGCACCAAAAACACAAAGACCAGCCCCAAGCCAAAAATGATTGGAGCCAACCCGCCCGATTCCACTTCTTCCAGCGCGGTTCCTGCCCACTCATAGCCAAAACCAGGCGGCAAGGTTTGATCTGCCAGAGTTTGCATGGCTTTGATGCTGTCGCCGGAACTGACACCGGGTGCAGCACCGCCAGAAATTTCGATCGCCCGAAACAGGTTGAAGTGCGTAATAGTTTGTGCGCCTGTCGTGGGTGTCACCGTCACCAAACTGCTTAAGGGCACCATTTCGCCCTCACCCGATCGCACATACAAACTGCCAATATCGCTTGGATTTGCTCGATAGGCTTGGTCTGCTTGCACATAAACCCTGTAGCTACGCTGTCCCAAGTTAAAGTCGTTCACATACTGCGAACCGAGCGCCGTCTGTAGGGTATTAAAAATCGTATCCACTGGAATTCCCAGGGCTTTCGCCAAATCCCGGTTCACATCCACTTTAAACTGAGGCGTACTGGCGGCAAACTGCGTAAACACTCGTTCCAAGCCCGTTCCAGGTGAGTTCGCTTGCCCAATCAACTGCTGAGCCGACTTGAGCAAATCCTGAATGTCTGCACTGCCGCGCCGATCCTGCATTTGAAATTGAAAGCCGCCAAAGCTACCCAGCCCCCGAATTGCAGGCGGATTGACTGGCAGCACTCGCGCTTCTGTAATCATGCTGACTTTGCCAAATACCTTGCCAATAATGGCTTGGGCAGACTGATCCGCATCGTGCCGCTCCTTCCACGGTTTGAGCGTGGTAAAAACAACGCCAGTGTTGGCGGTGTTGCCACTAAAGCCAAAGCCCCCAATCGCAAAGGTGCCCACCACTTCAGGGAACTCTTTTTCATCCAGAATAATCTTCTCGACTTGGGCAATCACTTTGTCGGTGTAGTTAAGTGAAACGCCCTCTGGTGCCTGAATAATCGTGATGAAATAGCCCTGATCTTCCTCCGGCAGGAAGGCTTGGGGCACCTGCATATATAACCAGGCAGTTGCACCGATCAACAGCACGAACAGTCCAATCACCGCCATTTTGAAGTGAACCAGCCATGTTAGAAGTCGAATGTAGCCCTGACGGAAGCGATCGAATAACCGATTGAACCCGTTAAAAAACCAGGCAAGAAATCGAGGTGGACGTTGCCCCGGACGCAGCAAGATTGCTGACAAGGCAGGCGTGAGCGTCAGCGCCAGAAAGGTAGAGATGAAAACGGAGAATGCGATCGTCAATGCAAACTGCTTATACAGTGCGCCCGTTGTGCCTGGAAAAAATGCTACGGGCACAAACACCGCCATCAGCACCAGCGATGTGGCAATCACCGCTCCCGTCAGTTCTCGCATCGATTCAGACGCAGCCTCTTTAGGGTTCATCCCCTTCGTTTGAATCAGACGGCTAACATTTTCCACGACCACGATCGCGTCATCCACCACCAGCCCCGTTCCCAACGTCAAGCCAAACAGGGTCAGGCTATTGATCGAAAAGCCAAACGCCTTAACAAAGCCAAAGGTGCCAATCAGCGACAGCGGAATCACAATTGTAGGAATCAAGGTGGTGCGCCAATCTTGCAAAAAGATAAAGATCACCAGCACAACTAGAAGGATTGCCTCCAACAGCGTTTTCTGAACTTCTGCCAAGGATTCATCCACATAAAGTGTGGTGTCAAACGCTACCTGATATTTCATGCCGGGTGGAAAGGACAGTGCCAGTTTCTCCATTTCCTTTTTGACCCCTTTCGCCACCTCAAGCGCGTTGCTGCCCGGAGCCGGAAACACGCCTAAACCCACCGCATCTTTGCCGCGAAACCGTAAAAAGCTGCTGTAGTTTTCCGCCCCCAGTTCTGCCCGTCCCACATCGCTCAGCTTAATCAACGTTTTGCTGATGGGATCAGCTTTGATCACGACATTTTCAAATTCAGAGGCATCTTTCAACCTGCCCACCGCCTGCAAGTCGATCTGATATAACTGGTCTTTCGATGAGGGAGATTGTCCAACTCGTCCGGCTCCCACTTGCAGATTCTGCTCCCGTAAAGCCGCCACCACATCCTGCACCACCAACCCGCGCGATGCCAGTCGTTGAGGATCGAGCCACAGCCGCATGGAATAGCGCCGTTCGCCAAAAATTCGCGCTTCGCTAACTCCATCAACCCGCTTCAGCGCATCCCCAATATACAAATCAGCATAGTTGCTTAAAAAGATATTGCTGTACTCTTTGTTTTCGGTATACAGCCCGATCGCTAGCAAAATATTGTTCGACTGCTTGCTCACCCTCACCCCAGTCCTCTGCACCGTATCAGGTAATTGAGACTGCACAGAGGAAATGCGATTTTGCACATCCACTGCTGCAATATCTTTGTCGCGAGTCGATTCAAACGTAGCAGTGATGGTGCTGGAGCCATCGTTGCTGCTGGTGGAGTTCATGTAGCGCAACCCCTCGACCCCGTTGATTTGCCGTTCCAAAATTGTGGTGACGGCACTTTCAACCACCTCGGCACTGGCTCCAGGATAGTTTGCACTCACCTGCACCTGAATCGGGCTGATATCGGGGAACTGATCGACGGCTAATCCTGGAATGGAAATTAACCCAATCAGCAAGATGATCAGCGAGCAGACAATGCTGAAAACTGGTCGCTTGATAAAAAAGTCAGCCATAGGAGTAGGTGCTAGGTTTCAGGTGTCGGATGTCGGATGTCGAATGTCGAATGGCGAATGGCGAATGGCGAATGGCGAATGGCGAATGGCGAATGGCGGGTTTCAGGTGTCGAGTCTCGGATGTCGGGTCTTCGCTGACCCCTGAAACCTGGCACCTGAAACCTATTTCTTTCCTGTTTCCGCGATCGCGCTACATTCCGACAGGTTCAAAATGCCAGAGACGACAATTT
>JBBSCL010000241.1:0-5452 GCA_038250345.1 Leptolyngbyales cyanobacterium | reverse complement strand
GTATCCTTACCTGATCTGTCTGGGTAAAGACAATCGCTGGTATGTCGCCACAGTGGGCGATGTGGCAGAGTTGCGCGGCGAGATTCCTCGCATGACCGGAGTGGATGACCTGACTCCGCCGCCCGACATGCTGCCGAAACCGGGGCAAACTCGCAAAGGGGATGAGCAGACTGGGGCGATCGCTCAAATAATTCCCCCTGCGCCCGACTTGGCGGATCACGCCCCCGAAGTCCACACCCAGCAGCAGCGGACGCAGGGTGTAGAAGCCGAACTTCAGGCGCACCCCGTCCATCAATGGGGCAATCGCACCACCATTCTCAAACGCCAAAAGCGCATGACAGCCATCCGCGACGAATTGCAAGATCGCCGCAACAAACTCAATCAACAAGCCCATCGCTACTGGGAAGCCTTCCTCGACCTGATCGACATCCTGCGCGACTTCGGCTGCTTAGATGACCTAATTCCCACGCCTTTGGGACAATCCGCCGCTGCTATTCGTGGCGACAACGAACTGTGGCTGGGCTTAGCGCTGACCTCTGGTGAACTAGGGGCACTGGCACCCCATCACTTGGCTGCTGCCTGTGCTGCACTGATCACTGAAGTTTCGCGTCCTGATATGTGGACGCGCTACCTGATTCCCCCTGAGGTAGAAGAGTCCTTGAATGGACTCCGTAGCACCCGTCAGCGCTTATTTCAGCGGCAAAGACGACTCCAGGTGGTGCTGCCTGTGTGGCTAGAGTACGAGTTTGTCGGCATTGTGGAACAGTGGGCGTTGGGCATCGAATGGACGGAGATTTGCGCCAACACCAGCCTAGATGAAGGCGACGTGGTACGAATTCTGCGCCGCACGTTAGATTTTCTTTCCCAAATTCCCCATGTGCCCCACTTGCCAAATGAGCTAAAACGAAACGCGGTTAGGGCAATTCAACTGATCGATCGCTTCCCCGTCAGCGGTGCAATCGAGTAAAGGTGGATGAGATCTGGAGTTTGGGCGATCGCTTCAAATCTGTGTGCTTTTAAAAACGATTTGATCGGATCACTATTTTTCTCTTATTAATCACTATCGTATGTGTCCAGCATTGATGGATAGTGACGGTATCATACAGGGCATACTGAAAACGCCGATTAGCGATCGCGGAGTGGTTCACAGCAGATATGAAGCAACCGGCACCTCAAAGCATTGATACACTGTCTTCATCGTCTCACCTACAAGCCTTCTTTGACTGTTCTAGCGATGTCATCCTTGAGCATGACTCAGCGTTCAGATGTTTAGCTGTTAATTCAGCCGGAGTTTCCTTGCTGCAAATTTTGCCGCAGGATTATATTGGCAAAACTAGCCAAGAATTTATTGACCATCACCTAGACCCTTTGCCGCATTTGTCGTTCTTTCAAGAGCTATCAACTTGCCTCGAACAAGTATTACAAACCGGGGCGCGGCTTCAACACCTGCACGAGATGACTGCGGATCAGGAGACTCGTTTTTATGAGTTTTCCTACACGCCGATTCGAGATGCCATTCGCATTATCGCGATCGTCAGCGTAGGACGCGACGTTACCGCTGATCAGATCCGCCAAAGACAGCTTGATCACTTTCTCCGCAGAGCGCAAACCAGGCTGTTGTCATTAATCAGATACATCAACTCTTGCAACCTTGCCCAAGAATCGCTACGGCAGCGAGAAGCGGTGCTGCAAACCGTTTTGGATAATATGCCCCAGTGCATTTTTTGGAAGGATGCCCAATCGGTTTATCAGGGGTGTAATCGTCAGTGGGCAGATTTGGTGGGCATTGCCGAAGCCCATGAAATTGTGGGTAAAACAGACTATTCCTTCGCCTGGAGCCAAGAAGATGCTGATAGCTATCGAGCGTTTGATCGAGATGTGATGACAAGCGGGGTGCCCCAACTTCAGGTATTGACTTCTCGGCTGCATGTGAACGGCGAACAACTTTGGTTTAACGGAAACAAAATTCCAATTCAAGGAATCGATGGTGCGGCAATGGGAATTCTTTGTATGTTTGAAAATATTAGCGATCGCCAACGGGCAGATGAACTGAATAAAAGCGCCGAACTCCTGCAACTGGTGCTAGATAACATTCCTCAGTCATTATTTTGGAAAGATAGAGAATTGGTGTATCTCGGCTGCAATCGCAACTGGGGCAAGGCAGCAGGTCTTCAGAACCCGCTAGAAGTGGTTGGCAAGACCGATTATGACCTGATTTGGAAAGAAGAAGCCGAACTTTACCGCGAACAAGATCGTCAGGTGATGGAAACGGATACACCTGTCTTACACCTGATTGAACACCGTCACAATGCCGATGAGCAGGAAGCCTGGATCGATGTAAACAAGATCCCAATCCACGATGCGGAGGGGAATGTAATTGGCATCCTGGGTGCGATCGAAGATATTACCGAACGGAAGCTGGCTGAAATTGCCTTACAAAAATCGGAAGCTCAGCTACGTCAACAAACTGAACAATTGGCGCAAACTCTGCGCGACCTGAAACAGGCACAGGCACAGCTTGTGCAAACCGAGAAGATGTCGAGTTTGGGGCAATTGGTAGCAGGGGTTGCCCATGAAATTAACAATCCAGTCAACTTTATCTATGGCAATGTCAGCTATGCTCATGACTATACGCAAGACTTGCTGAGTCTGATCGAGCTTTATCAGAAGCATTATCCGAACCCCGTGCCCGCCGTGCAGCAAGAAATTGAGGCGATCGACCTAGATTTTGTGCTAGAAGATTTACCTAAAAGCCTATCTTCAATGAAATTGGGGGCTGAGCGCATTCAAGCCATCGTCTTGGCGCTCCGCAACTTCTCGCGCATGGACGAGGCAGCGGTAAAAATTGTGAATATTCATGAGGGCATTGACAGTACGCTGATGATTTTGCATAGCCGACTTAAAGCCAATGCCAATGCTGCTGAAATCACAGTCATCAAAGAATATGGAAATCTGCCGGATGTGGAATGCTATGCGGGGCAGTTAAATCAGGTGTTTATGAATATTTTGGCAAATGCGATCGATGCTTTAGAAGAGGGATTAGGGGTCAGGGATCAGGGGGCAGAGGAAAGCAATCGACCTCCTACTATTCACATTCGCACTGAAGTAACCGACACTCAGCAGGTACGAATTTGCATTGCCGATAATGGCTTAGGCATGACAGAAGAAGTCCGAAATCGACTGTTCGATCCGTTTTTTACTACTAAGGCAGTAGGCAAAGGAACGGGGTTAGGACTTTCCATTAGCTATCAAATTGTTGTGGAGCGGCACAAAGGCAGCTTGCAATGCTTTTCGGAACTGGGGCAAGGCTGCGAATTTTGGATTGAGGTGCCGATCGCCCAGAATGTGCCAGATGAAGGTAACGCAAAGGCGGAGTATCCCTTGCCAGGGACAATCCGCGAACTAGATTGATCACATATTTCAGAGCTAGTTTTGCCAACCGCGCCAAGGACTAATTTCTACAGCACCTTCGGGAGGAGTGAATACTACTTTGTACAAAGCAAGAGGCTCAGAGGTTGGAGTAACATTCCCATCTGTAGTCAATTTTCCCACCTTGCTTAAGGGGGTTTCTTGAGCATACCGAGCAGCCGCATCATTTTCGGCGCTATAGTCAACCACGGTGCCATTTTCTTTAACCCGCACCTTGTAAATCAAGTCTTCGCTAAAATTGGGTGCAGCCGCCCAGCCTTGATTCATTTGGCTCCGCAGTTTTGGCAAAATCGCCTCCAGCTTAGCGGATTCCGTAATTTCGGTAATGCCTGTAATCGGCGAGGTCATCGCCTGTTTCCAGGGTGCGACTTCCAATCCGCCGCTGGACCTAAAGACAACCTTGAAGCGGGCAAGTGGGTCTGAAGTGGGGCGATCGCCCTGACGAGCCACTAAACTTAGCAAGGGCGTTTTAGCAGCATTCTCTAAAGCGGTTGAATCCACTGGTCTGTAGCCCAAAATTTCACCATCCTTGCCTACACCAACCTGGTAAATCAAGTCTTGAGGAACGGCAGACTTGGTTGTCCACTGTGGCTCAATTTTTCCACGAAGCTGCTTACCTAGCTGCTCTAAAGTGGCACTATCCGTAATTTCAGGAGCCGCTACTAGCGCTGCTTCCAGCTTTCTTAGATCGGCGACAGGAGTGGGGTTAGGGCTGGAACTCACCGCACTGGCACTCGGCGCTGGAGTAGGTTGACTTGTTGCAGGCGTTGGCGATGTGGGGGTCGCTGGAGTGAGTGAGTTTGTGGTCTCGCCGATTCGCACTGGATATAAATCTTTAGGCGGTTCCACCTTGGGCACCGGCAGGAACGAAAAGGCAAAAGCCACTGCTGCGAGGCTAGCTAGCCCGATCGCCGCTGGCACAAGTTGTTTTGTGGCGGTTTCAGATTTGGCAATTTCTTTGCGCGACAAGGGCGTTAGGTTCAGTGATAAATCTGGCAGCGTTTGCGTATCTGCCAAGAGTTGATCGATCGCTTCGACTAAATCAAACAATTCGACAGTACTGAGATCAATTTCGGTTGGGCTAGGGGCGGTGATGGCTGTGCTGCTGTCTAATACCATTGGCGATCGCAGACTCAAGCGATGGGTATTGTCGTTTACCCGTTCAAGCTGCACAAGCCCGGTAGCAGCCTGCTTGGGCACCCTAGTTGCGTGTAATCCACTCAAAAATTCTTGCGCGTATTGACTCACCACAGCGACCAAACTTTCTAAAAACTCCCGTCCTCCAGACAGGGGCTTTTCCAGTCGCGCCAACCGACATTCTGCATTGATCAAAATAGCCAGCAAGGGGCGAAATTCAGTTGAGTTAAGCAACAAGTTGTCGCTGAAGCCTTCTAGCATCAGGCTACAGTTGGGCAGGCTATATAAACGCTGAATGGTTGTCATGCCACTTCTCCATCAAACAAGCTGAACCAAAATCGCTGAATTCCATAGGTGCCAGTGCAAAATAAAAGCTGAGACAGGAGGTTGAGGGCAAGCTGGTTTAGCTTTTCATCCGAGTAATTATCAGCTACAGCAGCTCGGCGTGGGTTCATCCGCGATCGAAAATGAGCGCGAAACCGCTCTAGATAGTCATTTAAGCGAAAGTGATGTTCCATAGACAACTGTTTTTCAGCCAGTTGATCGTGGGCAATTAACAATTGCCGAATCAAGACCGTTAATTGGCGTGAGAGAGAACAGCCGACAATCACCAGCGCTTTGGCTTCCGTTAAGGTCAGGTCGCGCCGCTGATTATGGCGACGGAGCGGATTCGTGTTACGCAACCGCCACAGAGTTACCCGATCTTTGATAATTTCGTCCAGTTCTAGCTCTTTTGAAGTTTGGAGAATGGCTTCCGATCCATCAAGTTCTAAGGCTTCGATCGCCAACAGCAATAGATCAATTTCGATCCGTGCCCGCCGAGGACAGGTTTGATCGGCAATGGGTGGATCGGGCAAACTACCCAAAATGACGGGAGGAGAAGACT
>JBBSCL010000240.1:0-5477 GCA_038250345.1 Leptolyngbyales cyanobacterium | reverse complement strand
GTGTTGGCGATCGCAGGTCCCGTATTACCTGATGCAGTAACTTGGGAAGTTGCAGCCGTGTTGCTAATAGGCGCGTACACAACCAGAGTGCCAATCAAGGTGATCATTACCGTGATGATCCCCAACATCAAAAGTTGACCACTATCCTCCCAGTCGCGACCCAGCAGGGTAAGCACGAACATGCTGAGGGCAAATAGGGCGGAGGCAATACAGTAGTAGCAAATTCCACCTGCACCATATTTTGAAACGAATTGGGACACCATGATATACATCAGGTAGCCACTAAAGACGGTCATGGCAGTTGCGCCAATGAATAACAGCCGCCAAGTTAAGCCTTCTAAAGTGGTTCGCTGTTTACGGTTTTGTTCGATATTGACTGCCAATGGAGCCAGCGCCAAAACTGCCATTCCGATATAAGCAACTAAGCCAAAGACTGAGAGAGGCAGCCCAAACACCGTGGCATAGGGACTATCTAAAACTCGTTCGCAACCGCTGGTAGGACAGGCAGCAACGGTTTTTGAAAGTTTGGTAATGGTAATGTATGCCGTATTGATCGCGCCGAAAATTGCGATCGCTCCAATAATTTGACGTGACCAGCGATGAATCCAGGGAACATTACGGCGACGACCCACAAGACTAGACATAGCTCAACCCCATACGATTAATCAGAATCCTAATTAGGAATCTCGTCTTTATTTTGCCTTATCCTGTTCCCAATTGTGTTTAAGGAACGAGCCAGAGGTTTATAAAAAGCAAATATTTCTATGGAAAGATGCAAAATCTGAAGCATCACGAGCCTTTGTTAAAACTTAGTGGAGCCTTTGTAACCAGACCATTTTGCTAATTCTTCTAAGGATTGCACCCCAACATATTGTTTTCCATTGATTTCCCAGGTTGGGTATCCGGTTACCTTGGCGGTTTTACACAGATTTGGCTTGGCATTTTTACCCCGGGGATCGCATTCAACATAGTTAATGGATTGAATGGCAGACTTGCCGAACAGCTCTTTTTGCTGCGTACAGTGGGGGCACCAATAAGCACCATACATTTTGGCATTAATCTTCTTCAAGTGCAGGGCTAAATCTGTCAATGCGCTGCCGTCTGCAAGGTGCATGGGAGCTTCAACAGGTTTAGGTTTAGCGCTGATGGGTGACGGCTGAACAGTCATTGCTGCTGTGCTGATGGTAAAACCAAATAAGGCGATCGCGTAAATTTGACGATTCATATAAAGTTCCTTTGAAGAATGCAAATTAAGAGTGCAACCGAATAGAAGAAAGTGATTCAGGTTCAGATTCGATTGGCACACCCCGACGCACTGCCTCTACAAACCGATTCACTCGAATGGGATCAATTGGCTGATCTCGACGACCATGGCGCTTTAACGAGCTACAGGCAATCACGCCATCAGCCGCTTGCATTAAACTAGCCACATTCTGCCAATCTGCACCACTTCCGATGAATACAGGAGTGCTGTGGGCGGCGGCTTTTGCCAACTCCAAGTCTTCTAAACTGGGAGGACTGCCTGTTGCCCAACCCGATAAAATAATCGCATCTGCAAGCCCTCGTTCAATCGTATCTTGCACGGCAACAGTTAGGTTTGGAGAACTCAGCGGACGAGCATGTTTCACTAATACATCCGCAAAGATTTTGACATCGCTGCCCAATGCTCGACGATAGCGCAATAGTTCGTAGGCACAGCCTTCAATTAAGCCCTGATCGGTTGCCATCACACCCGTCAACACGTTTACCCGAATAAATTGAGCGTTGGTGCAGGTGGCGATCGCTAAAGCACTCCGAGCGTCATTCCGCAGCACATTGATGCCAATTGGTAGAGTCACCATATGCATTAACCGCTGCACAATCAGGCTCATGGCACTAATCACTGCTGGATCAACTTGACCACTGGTAAATGGCGCATCGAAAAAATTTTCTACAATAATGCCATCGACTCCGCCGGATGCTAAAGCCACCGCCTCTTGCTCTGCACGGTCTAAAACAGTTTTGAGGCTGCCTCCCCATCGGGGAGATGTCGGCAAAGGCAGAAGGTGGACAACGCCAATCACTGGCTTTGAGGTTTTGAAAGTTTGGATTAAGTCCACGTGGTTATGAATCGGACTCATCTGAATCTGAAAAGGGTCAATTGCGGCAGATGACAAGTAATAGGTGACACTTGAAGAACGTCTGTATGATACAGGCTCTACTCTGTCATTCGTCCTTATTCTTAGTTGCTTACTGCTTTATTCAAATAATAGCGTTTCACTGTAACGATCCTTGCAGTAAATCGTCGCTCTCTTCTAAATCCGTCAAAATCTCCTTTACTTTTGTTTTAAACAGAAAATCTAGCTTGTAAAGTATCGTAATATTTTCATTTTCAAGTTAGTATGTAAATTGAACATTATCTGAGCGATTGCACTCAGAAACTGAATAGCTGATGCTAATAGGTTTGATGCGAGGGGAAAGTCCGTCGCGACGCGATCGCCAAAGTCCGACGACTGACCACCCTCTCATAGGATTATTACTAGCTTCATGGGCATTAAGCCAACCATTGCTATCTCACATCTAGGATGTGAGAAAAACCGGATTGACACTGAGCATATGCTGGGTCTCCTTGTTCAGGCTGGCTACTCAGTAGACGCAAACGAGGAACTGGCTGATTACGTTATTGTCAATACCTGTAGCTTCATTCAATCGGCTCGCGAAGAATCTGTTCGCACCTTAGTCGAACTTGCGGAAGCGGATAAAAAAATCGTGATTACCGGCTGCATGGCGCAGCATTTCAAAGAAGAATTGCTGGGCGAATTGCCAGAAGCAGTTGCCTTGGTGGGTACGGGTGACTATCACAAAATCGTCGATGTGATTCGGCGGACTGAAACCGGAGAGCGGGTTACCGAGATTTCATCGCAACCCACCTATATCGCCGATGAGAATACTCCTCGCTATCGCACAACGACCGAGGGAGTTGCATATCTTCGGGTGGCTGAAGGCTGTGATTATCGCTGTGCTTTTTGCATTATTCCTTATCTGCGCGGAAATCAGCGATCGCGCACCATTGAGTCCATCGTGGCTGAAGCTAAACGGCTGGCATCAGAAGGGGTGCAAGAGCTAATCTTGATATCCCAAATCACGACAAACTATGGTGTCGATATTTACGGCAAACCTAAACTAGCCGAGCTTTTACGGGCGCTTGGCAAAGTAGAGGTTCCTTGGATTCGGATTCACTATGCTTACCCAACCGGATTAACTCCCGAAGTAATTGCCGCGATTCAAGAAACGCCCAACGTTCTGCCCTACTTGGATTTGCCGCTGCAACACTCTCACCCTGATGTGCTGCGATCGATGAATCGTCCCTGGCAAGGGCAAGTGAATGATACGATCATTGATCGGATCAAGGAGTCCATTCCTAACTCTGTTTTGCGAACCACTTTTATAGTGGGTTTTCCGGGTGAAACAGACGAACACTTCGAGCATTTACTACAGTTTGTTAGAAAGCACGAATTTGATCATGTAGGCGTGTTTACGTTTTCCCCTGAGGAGGGAACTCCAGCCTATACTCTTCCAAACCAACTTCCTCAAGCTGTGATGAACCAGCGCCGTCAAACTTTAATGCAGGTTCAGCAGCCGATTTCTCTTAAGAAGAATCACCTGGAAATTGGCAAGGTTGTCAATGTGTTGATTGAGCAGGAAAACCCTGAAACTGGGGAACTGCTCGGTCGCTCATCTCGTTTCTCGCCAGAGGTTGATGGCTTAGTTTACGTTTCTGGTGAAGCGAGTTTAGGGTCTTTGGTGCCAGTTGCCATTGACGATGCCAGTGAATATGACCTGTATGGTCATATCGCAACCGCAGCAGATTTATTTAACCATCAACCTTTAGCCGTCCGATAAATCGCTGCATTCTAAAATCAACTCTTTTAAGAGTTGCGGCTTTGTTGGGTTATTCTCCCAACGTTTAAGCTTCTTGATACCGTCTAATTTCTGATATTTATAGGAGATTCAATGACCCTTTCGTTTAGTAGCCTTGGTCTATCTGATGCCCGCGTCCGTTTTCTAGAGTCCTTAGGATTCACAGCTCCTACTCCGATTCAAGCAGAAGCGATCCCCCATTTACTTGCGGGTCGCGATGTTGTGGGTCAAGCTCAAACGGGTACTGGCAAGACGGCTGCATTTTCTTTGCCAATCCTAGAGCAGATCGATGTCACTTCCCCTGTGGTGCAGGCACTCGTTCTGACTCCGACTCGCGAACTTGCGATGCAGGTATGTCAAGCAATTCGCGATTTTAATGACGATCGCCATCTGAAAATTGTTTCCATCTATGGGGGGCAGGCGATTGAACCCCAAATTTCCCGGTTGAGACGCGGTGCCCAAATGGTCGTGGGAACGCCAGGTCGAGTGCTTGATTTGTTGAGCCGGGGTGACCTGAAGCTCAACAATGTCCAATGGTTGGTGTTGGATGAAGCCGATGAAATGCTGAATATGGGCTTTATTCAAGACGTAGAAAAAATTCTGAACCAAGCTCCTCCTGAGCGTCAAACAGCGTTTTTCTCTGCCACGATGGAACCGTCGGTTCGCAAATTGGTCGCTAAGTTTTTGCGATCGCCCATCACGGTCACAATCGAGCAGCCCAAAGCAGCACCCAGCCGGATCAACCAAGTGGCTTACATGGTTCCTCGCGGTTGGACAAAGCCCCGCGCGCTTCTGCCAATCCTTGAGCTAGAAGATCCTGATTCTGCCCTAATCTTCGTTCGCACTCGTAAAGCGGCGGCTGACCTAACCAGTCAGTTGCAAGCAGCAGGGCACAGCGTGGATGAATATCACGGTGACTTGAGCCAATCTCAGCGTGAGCGCCTATTGCTACGATTCCGTCAGCGTCAAGTGCGTTGGGTTGTGGCAACCGATATCGCAGCCCGTGGAATTCATGTGGATGACCTGACCCATGTGATTAACTACGATTTGCCTGATAGCGTAGAAAATTACGTCCATCGGATCGGTCGTACCGGACGAGCCGGCAAGGAAGGCATTGCGCTAACCCTAGTTCATTCTATGGATCGCCGCAAGCTGAGAGACATTGAAAACCATGTCCGTCAGCGTTTGGAGGTCGTCTCTATCCCAACTCGCGCTCAAATTGAGGCGCGGCAGATTGAGAAACTTCAAGACAGCTTAAAAGAAGCCTTGGCTGGCGAACGGATGGCATCTTTCTTGCCAATTGTGGCGAAACTGTCAGAAGAATATGAGCCTCACGCGATCGCGGCGGCAGCGTTGCAAATGGCGTATGACCAGATCAGACCTGCGTGGATGCGTTCTTCTCAAGATGCTGGCGGAGATTATAACGATGATGACAGAAGTGCTTCACCTAAAACTAAGCCTGTCAAACGTGTCAAATCGGGTGGCAATCAGCGGCAAACTGCTGCAAGTTCCAACCGCTCCTCGTCTAACGGAGTTTCTAACAACAACTAAGCGATAACGCTGAATTGAGTCATTAG
>JBBSCL010000239.1:0-5503 GCA_038250345.1 Leptolyngbyales cyanobacterium | reverse complement strand
TGTTGGGCTGTCCAATCAGCGGGGAGTAAGGCTTCTAGAATGGCATGGGATTTGCCAACATCTACTTTTGCAGGCAAAATTCCTAAGCGTATGGCAACGCGATGATGGTGACTGTCCACAGGCAGGGCACGACCGCGCAGCCGACTAAATGCCAATACTGCCGCGCTCGTTTTGGGTCCCACTCCTGGCAAAGACTCTAACCAGGTACGGGCTTCTACAACTGACATCTCACCCAAAAAATCGAGCGACCATTCTCCGGCTAACCGTTCTCCGATCAAGCGCAACACTTGCTGAAGCCGAGGTGCTTTTGACTCTGCCCAGGTGCAAGACGCGATCGCTGCTTCTACATTCTCGGTCGGTGCATCTCTAACTAACTCCCACGTTGGAAACCGCTCGATTAATTGCTGGAACGCTTTGTGGGAGTCCTTATTTTTCGTGCGGTGCGATAGCAGCGATGCAACTAACTCACTCAGCGGATCGAGGTTGTGAAAGTAGGCGATCGGACAGCCATACTCAATGCAGAGGCGATCGTGAATTAAAAAAAGGCTCTGCTGTTGATCGGACGAAAAGGATGAACTCGTTTGCATAACAGCTAACAAAAAGAGAGATGTCTTATTACTGTGAGGATTTTTTTACTAAATAGAGTGCCACTTTGGGAACAGGCTCTTTGTAGAAAGCAGTGATTTAAGGACTTGTGATACTTGAGGTAATTGATGTGTTTCTGGTGAAAGGAATGAAAATGAGGAGTTTAAAACGTTGCTTGATGGTGCCGATAGGAATAGCGATCGCGTTGTTAGGAAGCGCTGAGATCGCTTTTAGTCAACCCATTACTGTTACATCCAGTTCACAACTGCCTCCAATGAATGGAACATCCGGTGGCAATCAGAAGGATGGAAGCTGCGCCGGATTTATTGCCGCAGTTCCTAATCATATGGTTCAGGTAACAGAAGATGCGGATCTACGATTTGTTTTGCAAGGCAGTGGAGAACCTGCATTATTGATCCGTAGTTCAAATGGACAAAACTTTTGCGTTCCGGCAGATAATTACTCAAACGGTAAGGTTGAAATTTCAGGGCGCTGGCGTAGAGGAACCTACTCAATCTACGTCGGCGATCGCGCAAACGGTCGTCACTCTTACACCTTGCAGATTGCTCGAAATTAGAACCCTGCCCAGTTGAGTTGGATCTATTAACCGTTAAAAACCTTGTGTTCCTATCACACAGGGTCGATTGTCTAGGGTGTTTGCAAAACGATCCATTGCTTACTGTTCCTCAATGCGTCTCATGGGAATTTCCGCAGCATTGGTTTCAATTTCTACAGCACTTACCTCAATTGTGCCTGAAGGTAAAAGCCGCACAAAGCGCTTATCCTCTACTTTCAGCGGTTCATTACAGTTAGGACAACGAAACTCTGCACCCTTTAAGTTCACGGATTCAAAGCTGCATACTGGGCAAGCTGACTGAATCACATTGCGCTTGAGCCACCATCGAAAGCCCACAAAAGCTACGACTGGAGCAACCAATATTAGCCCGAATAGAAATAGTAGTGATTTGACTAACCACCCCAATCCGATCGCACCTAGTAGCCAAATTATCAAGAACGGAAACAGCAGACGGCTTATATCTGCTAATCCAAGTTGAAGATCTTTTAAGCTGTTCTGGTTCACAGCCGTCTCCTAATCTGCTTTTGAGTTAACTCTTATATCCTAATCGCGATCGCAAAGAAGCAGATGGTGCGGTTTCCCGATTCAGTTCGGTGGAAAACTTCCTTGCAACCAGCTCTAATTTAGCAGGCTCTTTTAAATAGATAACACCCATCAAATTCTCAGAAGCTAAAGCACCTCAAGAATTCAACAGGTGTTAAATAAAAATAAAAAGCCTTAAAACAAACCCAAAGTTAGAGCTTTGTCAATAGGCATTGTGGCACCGATACCCAAGTACAAGGTTACTAAAGTTCCAAATAGAAACACAGTAGTTGCAACAGGGCGGCGGAAAGGATTTTGAAACTTGTTCACATTTTCGATAAAAGGAACAATGGTCAAACCCAGTGGAACAGAAGCCATGAGAACCACACCCAACAGCTTGCTCGGTACAACGCGCAAAATGTTGAACACAGGATACAAATACCACTCAGGCAAAATTTCTAAAGGAGTGGCAAAGGGATTTGCAGGCTCACCCACCAAAGCTGGGTCTAACACTGCCAACCCTACACATAGAGCGATCGTTCCCAAAATTACAATGGGAAACACGTATAGCAAGTCATTTGGCCAGGCAGGCTCACCATAATAATTGTGACCCATGCCTTGGGCTAGTTTGGCGCGCAAATCTGGATCAGAAAGATCCGGCTTCTTAATTGTTGCCATATCTAAAGGCACTCCTTAAGTCTAGAAGGTCGGCGAAAAATGAGTAGAAGTTAAAGCGATCGCCTAATGGCATTCAACAGAGATGAGTAAACAAAATCTGTTGTAGAGAGACATTAGAGCGGTCCAGAGATACCTTGCTTGCGAATCATCAGGAAGTGCAACAACATGAAGACTGCAATTAGCCAAGGCAAAACAAATGTATGGGCACTGTAGTAACGGGTCAAAGTAGCCTGACCAACACTAGAGCCACCCCGGAGCAAATCAGCAATCAACACGCCAACTACAGGAATCGCCTCTGGAACTCCAGACACAATTTTGACAGCCCAATAGCCCACCTGATCCCAAGGGAGAGAATAGCCAGTCACACCGAAAGAAACGGTAATGACTGCCAGCACAACCCCAGTTACCCAGGTCAATTCGCGTGGCTTTTTGAAGCCACCTGTTAAATAAACGCGGAAAACGTGAAGAATCATCATCAGCACCATCATGCTGGCTGACCAGCGATGAATGGAGCGGATTAGCCAACCAAAGTTGACATCATTCATGATGTATTCAACGGATTGGAAGGCTTCTGCGACCGTAGGTCTATAGTAAAAGGTCATTGCGAAGCCAGTGGCAAACTGAATCACAAAGCAAACAAGTGTGATTCCACCTAGACAATAAAAAATATTGACGTGGGGAGGAACGTATTTGCTGCTGATATCTTCAGAAAGAGCCTCAATTTCGAGACGCTCGTTAAACCACTGGTAAGCCTTTGAATTGGTTACCTGCTTGGTGAACATGAAGCAAGAATTCCTAACAATGTATTGCTGTCCATACATGAATGTAACACAGACACCAAGCGGTTTATACCTGAAGCGGGATTTGGCTTAATAGAAAGTAGGAGCATTGAGCCAGTTTTTAATCCGAACAACCGTTTTATGCTTGAAGGGTGAATTGTATTTCTGTAAATTTACCGACTTAACAATAGAAATGATCAGTTTTAGTTGCTTCCTCGCCAGAAAATTCTTAAGCTAAGACAAAGTTTTGTTTATGAATCGCTACACTAGTCAATCTCTACTAAAACTTTGAGAGCAAAAAAGTTTTGATCAAATTTTTTGAATTAGCTTTTATGAAACGAAGGATATTTTGGGTGAAACAGCTATTTTTGCTGTTGTTAGCCGTAAGTTTTATGTTTGGAGGCTTGGCATCTCCCGCGATCGCTCTGACTGAGGAGCAGCGTTTCGTATCAGAAGCATGGCGGCTCGTAGATCGGGCTTACGTAGACGATACCTTTAATCATCAAAATTGGTGGCTCGTGCGACAAAAAGCACTGAAGCAAGCAATACCTGATCATGAATCTGCCTATTCATCGATTCAGAAAATGCTGGCGGGGCTAGATGATCCATTCACTCGATTGTTGAAACCCGATCAATATCGCAGTTTGCAAACAAATACATCCGGCGAACTGACGGGAGTGGGGCTGCAAATTTCGCTGGATGCAGAAACGAAAGTATTGAAAGTGATTGCCCCGATCGCAGGTTCTCCAGCCGATCGCGCAGGTGTGAAACCCGCCGATACCATCTTGAAAATTGATGGAGTTCCAACAGCGGGTTTGAGCTTGGATGAAGCGGCAGAACGAATGCGAGGGGCTACGGGTAGCCGTGTGGTGTTGACGATTCAACGAACGGATAGTGAGCCGTTGAGTGTAGAAATCGTCCGCGATCGCATTGCCTTAAATCCAGTCACGTTTGAACTGAGAGTCGCGGATAGTCAGTCAGCGGAGCGTCCTAAAACAAAAATCGGCTATGTCAGGCTGGCTCAATTTAATGCCAACGCAACGACAGAAGTGAGTCGAGCAATCAATCTTCTAGAAAAACAGGGAGCCGAGGCTTACGTATTGGATCTCCGCAGCAATCCGGGCGGACTATTACTATCAGGGATTGAAATTGCCCGACTGTGGCTGGATGAAGGGACGATTGTGTATACCGTCAACCGTCAGGGCATTGAGGGCAGTTTTGAGGCGACGGGGCAAGCGCTAACTAAAGATCCGCTGGTGGTGTTGGTGAATCAGGGGACGGCAAGCGCCAGCGAAATTTTAGCGGGTGCCCTGAAAGATAATCAGCGTGCCACAATCATAGGAGAGCGCACGTTTGGCAAAGGGTTGATTCAATCGCTGTTTGATTTATCCGATGGGGCGGGTTTGGCGGTGACGGTTGCCAAATACGAAACTCCTGCTCATATTGATATTAACAAACAGGGAATTAAACCCGATGTGATCGTGCCGCTCGATCCACTTGCGATCACTCCATTGGGAACGCAGCGAGATCGCCAATATGAGGCGGCAGTGGAGTTTTTGACGACCCCATCGATGGTTGCTGGTGCTGCCTAATTCTGGACGAACTTATCACGATCCCTTGCATGGCGCGATCGCGTTAGATGGCAGTGATCCAATTGAGGCGCTGATCGTTCGGCTAATTGATACTCCTGCTTTTCAGCGCTTACGCCGGATTCGCCAGCTAGGTCCAGCGAGTCTGACTTTTCACGGTGCAGAATCGTCCCGCTTCACTCACTCGATTGGCGTAATGGCGATCGCCCGTCGTGCCTTCGATCGGATTGCCAAAGCCTATCCCCAACTGCAACCCTACCGTGCAGTGGTGCTGTGTGGCGCATTGCTCCATGATATTGGGCATGGTCCTTTTAGCCATACCGCCGAAGAAATTTTTGGCTGTGATCATGAACAGTGGACAGAGCGAATTTTGCAGGAATCTCCTCCAATTCGGCAACTGTTAAGTGCCTTCAGCCCGACTCTTTTAGAACAACTGCTTCAGGTTTATCACCATACTCATCCCGTGCCGTTGGTGTGGCAGTTGGTATCTAGCCAGTTAGATTGCGATCGCCTGGATTACTTGATGCGGGATAGCTATTTTACGGGCGCATCCTACGGCAAAATCGACCTCGACCGGATTCTGATGGCGCTGGATTACGATCCGGTTTCACAACAGTTAGTCGTATCGCGTAAAGGCATGGCAGCGGTTGAGCATTACTTAATCGTTCGTTATTTTATGTATGCCCAGGTGTACAACCATCCTAAAAACATTGCTGCCACTTGGATTTTGGAGCAGGCTTTTAACCGGGCGCGATCGCTCTTATCAATAGGCA
>JBBSCL010000238.1:0-5521 GCA_038250345.1 Leptolyngbyales cyanobacterium | reverse complement strand
ACCGCTCTAGACGCGATCGCATTTGGTGCTTTGTTTACCTGGGCGTGGCAAGAGCTGTTTCGGGGTGTCAATTACTTCCGGCGATCGCTTGGCTTTATCGTGTTGCTCGGCGCGATCGCCTCACGTATTCAATGGTGATCAGCAACAAAGGTTCAGTGATGACGAAACGGTCACCAGCAAACAGCAGCCCAAAAGCTGTTCCTCCCGGGCAAACAAAGCTGTTAATGATTAAGATCAGGCGCATACACAAATGTCCGTTAGGGATCTCACTACTTGCAGCTCGGACTGTCAGGATTAAGCTTGCAGGCAGCTTGCAACGCTTGAGTTTCTGGCTGGTTTAATTGACTGGTGCCGCCCTGGACTTGAGTTTTAACCGTTAGAGAGGCCGCGATCGCCCCCGCAACCAGCAAACCCAGGATCGACAACGATTTGAGGATGTTCATACTTGCTAGAAAATGTACAGTTTTAGCGTACCCAGGGCAGTTATTTTCCTAGCAACAATCAAACTGCCAGACCCCGCGCCGAGCCGCCGCATCTGGCCGTAAACACTTAAGGCTGACGAGCAGGGTTGTCTTCCGGTGAACGGCGACTGCGTTTGCTGAGGATGACCAGGGCTTTATCGAGGTCTTTGGTTTTGATGCCACGCAGGGCGATCAGCAGGGCTTTGACCAGGGCAACTTCATCGTCGGTCAGGGTAATCATAGCCGTAGTTCCTCATCAGGATTTGCTTAGTGTAGGGCTAGTAGGGTTAGTAGGTCAATAGACCTACTAGATTCAATCGGCGTGAGAAAATATCTCATCTCAAGACGAGGTGAGCAGTGGCGGCTAAAAGACTAGACCAGAAGGCCATCAGAGTTTATGTGGATGCTGATACTTATGGTTTGCTGAAACGACTTGCAGGGGTTAGAGAACAGTCATTGAACCATCTGATGAATGGCATGATTGAAGATTGGTTGGCTTCTGAGGCGCAGCAGGAAACAATCGATCGCCACAGATTAGACGAAACGGAAGAAGGATGAACGCTTCAAAGTTCAGAATCCTTCAAAGTTCAGAACCCCTCAAAGTTCAGAACCTAGTGGCGATCGCCCTCCTAAAAAAAGCCCCCAGCAGATTTGCTAGGGGCTTTTCCAAACATAGATATTTCTAGGCGACCTTTTGGCTCAAACAGCCAGCTAGTCATATCTCTTGGGATCTTTCTTCTGCTTCTTTGTCTCTTCCGACTGGGCTTTTGGTTTTTTGACTTCTTTGTTGCTTTTTTTCTCTTTTGACATAGTGTTCCTAATGAAATTTCTCTTATACAAACCATTATCAACCCAATTGCATGAGTTGGGGAGGTTGTAACCAATTCAGGTGTTTTTATGAGCGGTGGCTTGCTGGCGCGAAGCGCGTATCGTCTCACTCACAAAGGTCATCAGTGGCACATTACGGTTAGAAAGTTGCTATTTACCAGACATCTCAAAAGCGAGGTAAAGTCAGAGTTGGAGATGCACAGTAGACAAGCTTCTAATTAAATTGCGCTGGGAGACGCTGAATTGCCACGCATTTTCGACAACATAGAAGAATATCTATTGCCTACGCTGCGAAGTGCCTTAGAGGTGGGAGTTCGGGCAGATTTTTGTGTGGGCTACTTTAATCTGCGGGGTTGGCGTAAGGTTGACGATTTAGTAAAGAATTTTGCTGGAGGCGAGAGAGCCTGCTGTCGGCTATTGGTTGGCATTCCCCAGTTGCCCCAGGACATTTTGTATGAGTCGCGATCGCTCCTCTGCTCGACAAACACGGGCATTGACAATAGCAAAGTGCTGCAATTCAAAAAACAGGTTGCTACAGAATTTCGTCAGCAGCTTATCATAGGAACTCCCAGTAATGAGGATGAAGCGGGGTTGCGGCGGCTGAGTGCTCAAATTAGGGCAGGTAAGCTGGTAATCCGGCTTTATCTTAAGTCTCTCCATGCCAAGCTCTATCTTGTCCATCGCCATGATGTTCATAACCCTACTATTGGGCTACTGGGCAGCAGTAACCTGACGTTGTCTGGCTTAAAGTTTCAAGGAGAACTGAATGTCGATGTGCTTGACCATGATGCCTGTAAAAAGCTGCAAAAGTGGTTTGATGATCGCTGGAGCGATCGCTGGTGCATTGATATTTCCAATGACTTAGCTGATTTAATCGATGAAAGCTGGGCACGGGAAGATTTGATCCCGCCCTATCACATCTATCTCAAAATTGCCTATCATCTGTCTCAAGAAGCGCGGGTTGGGCTGTCGGAATATAAAATTCCTCGTGATATTGGCGATCGCCTTTTCGACTTTCAACGAGCCGCCGTCCAAATTGCCGCCCATCATGTCAACCGTCGCGGTGGGGTGTTGATTGGGGATGTGGTGGGTTTAGGGAAAACCTTAATTGCCGCCACCCTTGCCCGAATTTTGCAGGACGATTTTTATCTAGAGACGCTGATTATCTGCCCAAAGAACTTGGTTTCAATGTGGCAAGACTATGTAGATAACTATCGACTACTCGCCAAAATTATCCCCTTGAGTCGAGTCCAAAATGAATTGCCAGATTTAAGGCGCTATCGGGTGGTGCTGATTGATGAGAGCCACAACTTGAGGAACCGCGAGGGAAAACGCTATCGGGCAATCCAAGAGTATATTGCTATCAACGAGAGCCGCTGTATTTTGCTCTCTGCAACTCCCTATAACAAAACCTACCTGGATCTATCGGCACAGCTTCGGTTGTTTGTCCCGGAAGACAAAAACTTGGGCACTCAACCAGAGGCACTGCTAAAAGAAATTGGCGGTGAGTTAGAGTTCATTCGCAGACACCAGGCGACCGTGCGATCGCTGGCTGCTTTTGAGAAAAGTGAGCATCCAGACGACTGGCGAGAACTCATGCGGCTTTATATGGTACGACGCACCCGCAGTTTTATTCAAGAGCACTATGCCAAAGAAGATGAATTATTGCCGCTAGAGCAGGCAGTTGACGGCAAGCCCCGCAGATACCTGGAGTTTCCCGATGGTAGTCGTGCCTATTTCCCCACCCGCAAACCCTGCACGGTGAAATTTCATTTAGGTGAAGCCGCCGATCCCTATGCGGCGCTTTATTCAGAAAAAGTCGTGGAAGCCATTAATAGCCTCAGCCTGCCTCGCTATGGGTTGGGCAACTACACCACATCGACCCAACGGCGCAAGCTGACTGACACGGAGGAACGACAGATTAAGGGATTGTCGCGGGCAGGGAAGCGGCTGATGGGGTTTAGCCGGACTAATTTGTTTAAGCGGCTGGAGAGCGGTGGTCCTGCATTTATCCAATCCCTGGAACGGCATATTCTGCGAAATTACGTTGTGGTTCATGCGATCGAGCAGGGGCTAGATATTCCCATTGGTAGCCAGGAGGCGGCACTGCTAGACAGCCGCAATACGGATGAAGATGCGGAATCGCTGCTGGTCATGTTGCTTGATTCTGAGACCGAGGACGATGAGGAGATTACACCAGAGGATATTTTAGATCAGGCGGAGCAGGATTTTCGTCAGCGAGCGGCAACGATTTACCAGGCATATGCCACGCGCTACAAACGACGGTTCAAATGGATTCAGCCGAAGCTATTCAAAGCGGCCTTAAAGCAAGATTTGCTGGATGATGCCAAAACCCTGACGGCTGTTTTGCAAGAGTGCGGCCTGTGGAATGCGGCTCACGATCATAAGCTGCTTGCCCTAGTGGAGCTGTTAACACAAACTCATCCCACTGAAAAGGTGCTGGTTTTCACTCAGTTTGCCGACACCGTGCATTATCTAACAGAAGAGTTGAAGCAACGCGGCATCACCCATGTGGCAGGCGTAACGGGAAATTCGGATGATCCGGCAGCGATCGCCTGGACATTTAGCCCCATTAGCAACAGCAAAGCGGTTCCTAAAACTGAAGAACTGCGGGTATTAATCGCCACAGACGTGTTGAGCGAAGGCTTAAATCTGCAAGATTGCGCCATCATCGTCAACTACGATTTACCCTGGGCAATTATTCGCCTGATCCAACGAGCCGGACGGGTCGATCGAATTGGGCAAACCGCAGAAACGATTCGCTGTTATTCATTCTTACCTGTAGAAGGCGTTGAGCGCATCATTCGATTGCGGATCAGGCTGAAACAGCGGTTAAAAGAAAATGCTGAAGTCGTCGGCACAGACGAAGCTTTCTTTGAGGATGAAATGGATGAACAGAGCATTCTTGATCTGTATCACGAGAAATCGGGAGTGTTGGATGGCGATGAAGATTCAGAAGTAGACCTGACTTCAGAAGCCTATCAAATCTGGAAGAATGCGATCGATGCCGATCCCTCCCTGAAGCAGGAAATTGAGAACCTGGCACCTGTGGTCTATTCCACCCGTGCCCATACGCCTACCGCCCCTCATCCAGAAGGGGTCTTAATCTACCTAAAAACGGCAGAGGGCAATGATTCTCTGGCATTGGTCGATCGAAAAGGCAGAAGTGTTACGCAGTCGCAGCTTGCCATTTTACGCATGGCGCAGTGCCATCCCGATACGCCCGCGATTCCTCGTGATGGGCAGCATCACCAGTTGGTAGATCAGGGCGCAAAACTGATTCTGGACGACGAGAAAAGCAAGGGCGGGCAGTTGGGTCGCCCGTCGGGTGCTCGGTTCCGTACCTATGAACGACTGAAGCGATATGCCCAGGCGATTAAAGGGACGTCGATTGAGTCTCAGGATTTGCTCGATGCGATCGACACGATTTATCGCCACCCATTACGGCAAGGTGCCATTGACCAACTCAACCGTCAGCTCAAAAGCGGCATAGATGATGCCCAGTTAGCGGAATTGGTTGTGGCACTTCATTTAGAGGAACGGTTATGTTTGATCCATGAGGAGGAGAGCAGCCGCGAACCCCAAATCATCTGCTCAATGGGTTTGTTTGACGCAAAAAAATGATGACATCACTGAGGAGGCGAGATGGTACAAACACTTCAGGCTAGAACGGCTACTCTAGAAGACTTGCGATCGCACTTTGGGCTGCAACTGACCACTTCCTATCAGTTTTTTTCAGGTTTTGCGTATCCTCAAAGCGCTAGGGGGGTTAGTAAGCCTTTACAGTGAAATGATAGTGAAATTTGTCAGCCCATAGAAAAGAGGCATTGAAGGTGGAGAGCACAAGCTATAAGCAAGTGGATTACGGAAATAGCAGGGATGCCTGTTTTAGAAATCTCCGCAGCGGATGGCAAGATTACCAAGGCTGTTTTGTCCCGCTACTCTAGAAACACATGTGTCATTGTAGGAGGTTGAAGAATGCTGAATATCAATTTAGACGAAGAAGCTGAACAGTATTTACTGGATGTTATTTCGGCAGAAAACCCAGCAGCAGTGAATTGGTTAAGCGGCTACTTCGTACTCAATGGTTGGCGCTACAGTCTCCCAAAACGTTTTTAGAACGACGGGGCGAATCTCCACGCCATTTACTTAGCGGCCCATCTGATTTATCCGATCGCGACGTTCGCAAGCAGAAAGTGGGTGATTACCTT
>JBBSCL010000237.1:0-5547 GCA_038250345.1 Leptolyngbyales cyanobacterium | reverse complement strand
GTGCAGGGGAGACACACTCCGCAGCACCGATAAACTCAAATCTGTGGGGCGATCGTCCACTGGATTGTGCGCCGGGACTAACGCGATCGGCTGATAGGTAGAGTCAGGAATCAACCGCAGCCAGTTGAGGGTGTAAAGCTGCTTTGCTTGCTTAGGAATGTCACTCGGAGGGTAGTGTAAGCCCAGATAAGGAGTCAGCGCCTCTACCCGATCTTCTGCGATCACTCGTCCAGATCCGTCTGCGTCAAACTGGTAGACCATAACGCGATCGAACCCGGTGACTTTTCGCACTTCTTTGACCACCGCCGCAGACATCTCTAGCAAAGTGGGAGCCTTTTGAATCTTAGTAATCGTGCCTTTCACCCGCTGGTAAAACTCAAAAAAATCCGCCTTCTGGCTTTTCTGTTTGGGTTCTAGTTCCAAAACAATTAGAGCATTCTGGCGATGCACAATGCCATCAAACCGCAGCAATTTGGCTGCACGTTTGATGGCAATATCTAACGGATTCACATGCTCAAAGTCTTCGCTTAAGCATTGCCGGATAGTAGCAATCTGCTTAGGAGCGAGTAAGGCTGATAGCGGTTTGCCTAATAGGTCTTGAGGAGGATGACCGATTGACTCAAGCGTGTTGCTGCTGACCTGAATGATCGTCAAGTCGGGTTCTTGCAAAACCAACAGTACACCATGCGGCTGAATTAGCCCTGGAATGTGAATCGGTTCGCGATCGCAATTGGTCAAATCAACAGCTTGATTAGTCATGAATGCTTATAGGTACAAGACAAAAGCTCAAAAGCCGAGAATAAAAAGGGGCATACAAATGCTTTGTTTCCCCTAAAACCCTATGTCTTAGAATACTGTACTTCGCAAGACTCGTGAACACACGGAGGCTATCAGGGCGCTTGATAAAACTTCTTCACTGGCACTGAATCCCGTTGGGCAATCATCACTGCGATCGCCACAGGGCAAAGACCCTTTACTTTGGGCGATCGCTCTCTGCTCGACATTCGCCAAGATCCCGTCACTTGAGGAAGCCTGTTAGGACGCAGCGAACGCAAGCTGTCCAGGATTCAGTAGCGGGTGGAAAGAGCAGGGCATATAGCATGATGCTACTCTTGACATTAAAGACGAGATCGGCATCAATCTCTTTCTGAAGTTCTTGGCGGGTCTTTGCGCGATCGATGACGACGGAAAACGCCTGCTGTCGAGGTTGCAGGTATTTTTCCAAATAAATCTGAGCAAACTGAGAGTTGCTAGCAGCACCCAGCACGCGTTGCGATCGCTTCCATATTTCATTGCCCCAAAACCAACTTCTGCTGGCAATTCCTTTGTCGCTTGCAACATTACGTGCCAAATGCGGTGCCCTTGACTGCTTTGCCGATGTAATTAATGGATGTATCATCATTAATAGCAATCTTGGGAATACCTGTTTTTCGATATTCTAAGTAGCTGGGTAAGTTAAGTCGTAAGACTTCGCTAAATAAATCAAAGCCTTTGATTTCTATACCTCTAAAGCCATTTTTAGTCAGCAAGTCGGTGAGTTCCTCAGGCGTGATAAACCTATTCCAATCGTGAACGCCTTTTTGAATTTCACCCAAGATATTTTCCATAATCCAAATCATCACTAACCGTGATTTAAAGTTGCGATTGATCGTGTCAAAGAAAAAGGTGCCATTCGGTTTTAGAATTCTGCATACTTCCGATAAAACAAGCGGAACGCTCTCCACATGTTCCAGCACATCTACACTAATCACCACATCAAAGGTGTTGTCGGCATAGGGCATTGCTTCTGCGACACCACAGCGATAGTCGATCGCAAAGCCAGTCGCGATCGCATGGGCTTCAGCAGCAGCAACACATTTTTGCGATTGATCAATCCCCGATACAGCCACGCCTCGTGCCGCCATAAATTCACAGGAGAAACCCCCGCCGCAGCCGACATCCAGCGCTTTCAAGCCTTGCCAATTTGAAATGTGGCGATCGAAAAACTCAAATCGCGGCTTATTCAGATGATAGAGCGCGTAGATTTTGGCATCCTCGTTCCACCAGTTATCGGCACTGCGATCGTAAAACTCTAAATCATTTTTTTGGGTGGCTACCATGCAGATCCTAAAAAAGTCTATTACTTATGACTTACGCACTCGCCCCCTAAATCTCCCAATTCTGGGGGACTTTGATCTCTAGCTCCCCCAGAATTGGGGGTTGGGGGGCAAATTTCGGTTGATTTGCGTAAGTCCTGTTACTCAATCATTGCTGAATCATGCTTGAATCAAAGCACAAAAGCTCCTACTTGGGGAAAACAAGCGATGTTGCGCTTCGTTTTATACCCTGCGGGAAACAAGCTACAGGATAACAATTTTGCCTTTTAAGACATCCTCTCAGCAAAATTGCATAAGATAAGAAAGAACTTTTTAAGATTTTGTTCAAATTTGCTTTCAAGCTCTGAGCATTTTTTTCATAATGGCTGCAATTAAACCCCGACAATCTATTCAATATTCTGACAAAACAATGCTGAGAGCAGAACGGGCAATGCGCTGCGCTCCGTTTCGGCTAAGATTATTTGCGACGATGATTCAACATAGCGTAGGATTGGGCGCGATCGCTCATCCAACAGGTGTTCAGAGCCAATACACCAAAAACGTTTTATCAGAATTACGAGTAGAATCTGAGCTACTTTGGCTGATTCAGGTAGGCTTGCTGCGGCGAGAGGTGGACGGGCAGGGATTGACAGATAGTTTCAGGGTGGCTCCATTAGGGCGGATATTGGTGGATAAATGGCAGCAACAGGCAGGAGTGAAGCGTTATTCACCCACAGTCAGCGATCGCTTATATAATGCAGTCCTACGCTGGTTTCGATTACCTATCTAAGTAATTTAGACCACTGAATTCAAGACTAATCATTTAAGACTGAGACTTGCTTATGTGTGCAGAAGACTCGCTTTCTGCCTCAACCCTTAACTAAACTGTGCGAGGTTCTTGATGGAAGCCATGATGGTAGTGGGAACAACGTCCCATGCAGGTAAATCTTTAATCACCACAGCAATCTGTCGTATTTTAAGCCGTCGAGGCTGGCGGGTAGCCCCCTTTAAAGGGCAAAATATGGCGCTCAATGCCTATGTCACGAATACCGGAGGCGAAATTGGTCATGCTCAAGCGGTGCAGGCATGGGCAGCCGGAATCATGCCAACGGTTGAGATGAACCCGATTTTGCTGAAACCCCAAGGAGACATGACCTCCCAGGTAATCATCAAGGGCAAAGCGGTCGGTCGGGTTGGGGCTAGTGAGTATTATGAGCAATATTTTGAACCCGGTTGGCAAGCGATCGAAGACTCTTTCACTCGGCTCGCCGAAGATTACGATATGTTGGTGTGTGAGGGAGCGGGTAGCCCAGCGGAAATTAACCTAAAACATCGTGATTTGACCAATATGCGAGTGGCAAAGCGGTTGGATGCACCCACCATGCTAGTCGTGGACATCGATCGCGGCGGCGCTTTTGCCCATGTGGTCGGCACTTTAGAACTACTAGATGCCGATGAACGGGCATTGATTCGCGGTGTGGTGATCAACAAGTTTCGGGGGCAGCGCTCTATTTTGCAACCCGGCATTGATTGGCTGGAAGAGCGCACCGGCATTCCGGTTGTGGGCGTGATCCCCTGGCTCGATCAAGCTTTTCCCGCAGAAGATTCACTCAGTTTAATGGATACGCGATCGCCCAATCCAACCAGCGAAATCAATATCGCCGTGCTGCGCTTGCCTCGCATTTCCAACTTTACCGACTTCGATCCACTGGAAGCGGAGCCTAGCGTTTCGATCAAATATATTTCTCCTAAACCCCCTTTAGGTCATCCCGATGCCCTAATTATTCCGGGTTCCAAAACTACCATTCCCGACTTGATTGTGCTGCACAAAACCGGCATGGCAGAAGAGATTCAAAACTATGTGGCAGCCGGAGGAACCGTTCTGGGGATTTGTGGTGGCTATCAAATGTTGGGTAAAATTTTGGCAGATCCCGAAGGAATTGAAGGGCAGGAAGGGCGCTATAAAGGTCTCGGATTACTACCCTTAAAAACGGTGATTGCTGGTCAGAAAATAGCGCGCCAACGAACGGTTACCTCCAACTATCCTCAGGAAGGGTTGCCGATTACGGGCTATGAAATTCACCAGGGGCGATCGCGCTTAATGGAAGAAGCCACCGGGGTTGATGCCCTATTTGATGATGCCAACTTGGGCGTGGTGGATGAAAGCCGCTCTGTTTGGGGCACCTACCTACACGGCATTTTTGATAATGGACCTTGGCGACGCGCTTGGTTAAACCGCCTCCGGCAGCAGCGCGGCTTAAGATCCTTGCCCACTGGGGTTGCCAACTACCGCGAACAGCGGGAGGCAATGTTAGATAGCCTCGCCGATGCAGTGGAACCTCACCTCAACCTGACCCCGTTTTTACCCGAAAAATAAGCTGATGGGGCGATCGCTAATCTTTGAATTCCTCCAGTTGCTCTAGCCGCAGCCAAATGTTAGGCGTGGGCGTGATGCCAAATTTTACCAAGGCATACTCGCCGCTAAGATCAACCACTTCGCCTTTGCTAGTAAACAAATAGGACGGCAAGCGCGGATCGCTGGCTTTGGCTTCCAGGCTGTTTTCTAGCTTGTCTTTGATGGCACGAACAAAGTCACCGCGTTTGATGGGCATAAGAATCACAACCACTATCAGATCTTTCGACATTTTAAGGCGTGAAGGGCGTAAGGAAGCAGAAGTTAGCAGTCAGAATGATAGATATTTTTAACCGACTGCATCAACCGCCGCCATCGCAGCCGCCCCCATCGCCAAAATTACAGCTAATGCCACCATCCATACTCGCGCCATTATCATTTCCAGATGAAAAAGTCGAACCGTGTTGGTAAGGCATCGTAGATCGGTATTCACGACGATACAGGAAGGACTGAATTTTAGGAACTGCAAAATTGGCGGTGATGCCAAATAGCGTGAGCAAAGCAGATACGAAGGCGAAACTGCTGAAGTGCGGATCAGTTTTTCTAGAGAAACTGGCTATCAGCAACAAGACGATCGCGATCGCACCGACCAGCATTCCCACATTCAGCTTGATCCTTAAATTTGGCTGTGGCTCTAGCATCGTGATTCTCCAGCAAGCTTGGTAGAGTTGACAGGCTGACTCTATTTTGGCACAGGCTTAATCTGACTTAATTCCAATGAAATTTATCGGCGTTGATTTGGGCTGGAGTTCGGGCGCAAGTGGGTTGTGTTGTTTAGAGTGGCGATCTGGGAAGTTGACCCTGCTGGATTTACAGCGGGTGATGGCGATCGCGGATATTCTCGCCTGGATCGATGGTTGGATTGCGCCTGATCAACCGGGAATGGTGGCGGTAGATGCTCCAACGTTGATCCCTAACGCAACGGGAATGCGCTTGTGCGATCGCTTGGCTCACAAACATTTTGGCAAATACCATGCAGGCTGCTATCCGGCAAATTTGGGTTCCACTTTCGCTCAACGCACTTTGGCATTTGGCTTGAGCTTGGAAGAACGCGGCTTT
>JBBSCL010000236.1:0-5595 GCA_038250345.1 Leptolyngbyales cyanobacterium | reverse complement strand
GGCTCGTAGCTATTGGGATGCTCACAACAATGCGGCGTGTCGGGGTGAGCGCGAGAAAGCACTGGCACTCTACAACACCTTGACCAAAGAGCAGAAAGACCAGATTCCGCAAGCGTTGCGCGTTTGGTTACGCTACCGCAGTGAAAAGTATTTTGGCGCACATCGCACTCCACCTGGCAGCGAATTAAAGCGTCGATCGCGTTGAGGACAGCGATCGCGTTAACCTCTTATAGTGAAGTGGGTGCAGGGAAATCAGGGTACCTTTAGTCCGGATTGTCATCTAAACGTCTTGCAGGCAAGTCTTGGTTTCAACACAAACGAAGTCGATCGTGGTTTAAGGCGTTCATCCCGTAAACCTTCTGGGAACGCTATGAATGTCAATTTTTCTCGCTTCATCTTTCGCTTTATTTCTTCAGCCTCACACTGGCGATGAAGAAACCTGGGCGAATGCAGAGTTGACATGCCCCTCTTTATCCTTCTTACCGGAGACCTATGGCAGATTACAACGGCATGACCCCGACTATCATTGTTGGGCTAGGCGGCACGGGTAAAGAGGTTTTGCTGAAAATTCGTCGCATGATTGTAGAGACCTACGGCGCTCTCGATCAGTTGCCGATCGTCTCCTTTCTGCATATTGATACCGAGCAAAACGCGAAAGCGTCTGAACCGCAGGTTGTTCTCAAGCAGGATATCGCGCTGAGTCCCGTTGAGCAGGTGTGGGCAAAGGTCGAGAACGCGAAACCCATTCTCAATAACCTTTCGTCGTATGGCTATTTGTCAGACTGGTTTCCGCCACAGTTGAAAGGAACCGATTCGATCCTAGCAGGTGCGGGGCAGGTAAGAGCCTTGGGCAAATTTGCCTTCACTGCTAACTATCCTCAGATTAAAAGTGCGTTCCAGTACGCCAAGCAAAAAATTGTGGGGCATGAGAAATTCATGCTCGATCGCTGGCAGGTGGAACTCGACAAGGGCATCAATATCTTCATCGCCTGCTCCTTTTCTGGCGGTACGGGTTCTGGGATGTTCCTTGACCTGGCATACAATCTGCGCGACTGGATACCCGCCTCCGAAATTCCCCAATCGTCTGCCTATTTGGTGTTGCCGGGAGCCTTTTCGGGCTTGGGCGATCGCGTCATTGCCAATGCCTACGCCGCCTTAGTGGAACTGAACCACTACTCCCGTAGCGAAACCCGCTTTGAAGCACAGTACAGCAACAACGGCTCCGATCGCATCACCAGCAACAGCGGTCAAGACGTGCCCTTCAACTTTTGCTATCTGGTGGGCAACAGCAACGACAAGGTGACGCTGCCCACCGTCGGCGCAGTGCTGGAAATGGTTGCTCAAAATATCTTTCTGGACTTTAGTTCTGGGTTTAGCCAGTATAAAAAGCTGGTGCGCGATAACATCCGCAAACATTGGTCTAGCCCCGATCCATTGGGCTTTCCGCAGAATTACCTCACCTTTGGGCTGTCGAGCATTCAGTTTCCGGTCGATCGCGTCCTCAATGCCTGTGCTGCCCGCCTTGCCCGTCAGGTCGTCTCCTGGTGGCAAAACCCTACGCCGTCTCCTGCCGCCATGCGGGATGTGATCAAGACTGAAATTTTGCCCAGCCTCAACCTGGCAGAATCGGAAAACGATCACCAGCTCCTCGACAGCATTAGCCTGGGCGACAACCTGAAGCCCTACAGCAAAGAAGTCGCCGATTGGGTGTCTGGCATTCGCAAAAAGCGCAACGATTTGAACATTCCCTTCGAGAACTTGCAGCGCTTTGTTTCCGTAGAGCAAGAAAAATACGCGCCCCACTTTAACGACAGTCACCCCGACCCCAAGCACTGGAGCGACTACTTCCAAAAAATGTGGGACAACCTGCAACACTTGATGCCGCTTAAGCGCCAGGAACTCCGCCAAACCGTTTACAAGCTGCTGGACGATCGCTTTCGCGGTCCCAAGTTCACACGCCAATTCCTGGAAGTGCTGCAAGAAGTTTTAACCGACTACCGCAACCAGTTTGACCAGGCGCGCCAAAAAGATTGGCTGCCCAGAGAAAAGTCTGCTGCCAATGCGCTTCAGGCACTCCTCAAGCAGATTGACGACCACGCTAAGCAAATGCTGATGCTCAATCGGCGCGGGGTCATCGACGAAGAATTTAAAAATGTCCTGCAAGCGCTGGAGCTAACTTACGTCTCAAAAGTGGAGGTCAAAGCTCGGACGCTAGGGGTAATGCTGCTGGATGAATTGAAGCAAGAGGTTGATGTGCTGTTGGCAGACCTGACGGCGTTCGATCGCGTCCTGGAAGCCCTTGAGAGCAAGATTGCCGAGCGCGAAAATGTTTACGTGCAGGAAACAGGCACCCTGACCATCAACGGGATCTTGCTCTACGACGCGAAAGATATTGATTACGTTTACAGCCAGACTTTAGCGGGTCGAGAGGATAGTATTTGTCAGAGCATTTCACAGGCGCTTTTGAGTGCCGTCAACAGCCGACTGTTTGACCTGTCTGGCTTTAATACACTCCGCGTCAAAGATTTGCAAGAGCGACTCCTCACACGGACTCAAGACGAATTTAAAGCCAGCACGCAGGTGCAAATTTCCACCGCGCAGAAGTTTCAGGAGCGGTATCAAACGCTGGAAGAACAGGAAGCACAGCTTAAAACCACGTTTCAAAAAAGTGAGCCGTTCTTGCGGTTCAGTAAAGAACAAATGGGGTTGGGCTGGGATGACCTTGCAGAAAAGCGGCAAAAGCTCGTTGGTATTCAGGGCGGCAGCAAGCCCACCGATCCCGCTGTAGAGGCAATGCTTCCCATTTTACGGAAAGTGAGTGCCCTGGATGATAAAAACATCAAACCACTGAATGATCCTCACCGCATTTACTTTATCCATGAGGTCGGCGCGTTCCCTCTACGCCTGATTGAAGGGATGGAAAAGATGCGATCGATCTACCGATCGGTCTCTCAGGCAGACAAAAATCCGCTTCACACGCACCAGGATAGTCGCCAGTTCAAAGACCTGTTGCCCTCACCGCAAGAAGAGGCACAGGTCAAGCATAACCTGGTCTTGGGCATGGCGTTAGCATTCATCACCACCGTTGAGAATCAGGCGACAGGCTACTCTGAAGTCCGGTTGCGCTACCAAAACAAACAGACCGGACGCGACCAAACGCAGACGTTGGGTGCTGATGGGCGCGAAGCCGAAGAGTTTTTGCTGGGCGATGCCAATAGCAATATGCGCAATATTCTGGCAGATGCGTTGAGCGCGATCGGCAAAAGCGCCGTCACCAAACCTGATAAGCAAGCCCTCCATCAGCGCCTCCTTGCGTACCTGACTCAGTTTGAAGCTGACTTACCGCATGGCAAGGATAGTCCAGACTACAAGCCAGTCGAAACCGCGATCGACGAATACATCAAAACCCACAATCTGTTTATTGCACCACCCACCGCAGCGCCCACTGTCCCAACTATCCCGACAACCAATCCCGTTACGGCTGCTCCAACCACTACTCAGTCCACCACCGCTGCCAGTGCCGAGAATATCGAGAAGTTTCGGAAACTGGCGCAGACCTGCTATCGACGCGGCAATCCCTCTGCCACCGAGCTACAGCTTTTAGAACGGTTGCGCCAGAAACACGGCATTCCCGAAACGCTAGCAGCGCAAATCATGGCAGAACTGGCTCCTCAAGCCACACCGAACGAGGCGATCGAGGAATACACCCTGATGTACCGAGCCTTTATTGAGAATGATGGCGAAATCGATCTGGAAGAGCAGTCGCAGTTGATGGAGCTTCAAGAAGAACTGAAGTTAACAGACGAGCAAATTTCTGCGATCGAAACCAACATCCGTGAAGAACTCGGCAGCAGCAGCTAGGCGGTAGTTCTAGACCGATGATTCAGTTTTTGTAGGGATGTTACACGTAACGTCCCTACAGCACATCACCCAACCATTCCCCCCTCAGCACCGACTCATGACTTCCAACTTTAACTACATCAAATGCCCGAAATGTGAACACGATCGCAATCCCTCTACTGCCGTTAAATGCGAGATTTGCGGTACGCCCTTACGCAAAAAGGGATCACCTGTCGCGCTGATCGGGGCAGGGCTAGTGACGATCGCGCTGCTCGGCGCAGGCTTCTTCCTCCTGAAAGATAAAATACCCGGACTCGCCCCGCAACCCGTTGCTTCCAATAGCCCTGCACCTGCCACCGATCCAGTAGCACCCACACCAGCAACTCCTCAGTCTCCAGTAGCGGCAGTTCCAAACAACGCTCCTCCAGTGCAGGGCGCAGTCGTTGCCACCTATCGCAGTCTTGCAGAGGTGCCCAATGTGCCGCAGGGCGTGTTTAACTATGGCGGATCAACCACTTTTGCACCGTTGCGATCGACAACGGTTGTCGGCGCAATCCAGCAAGCATTTCCCCAATTTCAAGTGCGCTATACAGAGCCAATTACAGGGAAACCTGGCTCTGGTAAAGGCATTGAAATGTTGCTTGGCGGGCAGCTCAGTTTTGCCGAATCGTCACGATCGCTCAAAGACGAAGAATACGCTCAAGCGAAGAATCGCGGGTTTGCCCTGGAAGCGGTGCCTGTGGCACTCGATGGCATTGCGCTGTATGTGAACCCTCAATTGATCAATCAAGGCGTGAAAGGGCTGACGCTGGCTCAAGCGCGAGACATCTTCACAGGCAAAATTCGGAACTGGAAGGAAGTCGGGGGACCCAATCTCGCCATCACCCCCTTCAGCCGTAACTTACAGGCAGGCGGTACGGTTGATTTCTTTCACGACAACGTGATGGAGAAGCAACCGCTGGGTGCCAATGTGCGCGAAGTGCGCGACACAACTGAATCGATTCGCAAGGTTGCCACTGTTCCAGGAGGGGTTAGTTATGCAACCACCTCGGAGGTCATAAAGCAGCAGACAATTCGTTTGATCGCGATCGCTAAAGAAGCAGGCAGTCAAGGCTTTGTCTCCCCCTGTGCTGACCCGACCTGCGCCGCCATCAACGAAAAGGCGTTTGCCGATGCGTCCTACCCCATTACCCGGCGGCTCTTTGTCATCCTCAAACGAGATGGCAAGCTTGATGAACAGGCAGGGGTTGCCTATGCCAATATGCTACTGAGCGATGAAGGGCAAAAACTGGCAGAGCAAGTTGGGTTCGTGCCCATTCGTTAGTCAGTTTCCGGTTCTTGCCGTTTCTAACTTTTGGCGAATGGCTGCCTGCACTTTCTCATCAAAATCAGGATCATCGGGGGTGGCAATCACTCTGAGCGGACGCTGATTGATTCTGTCTAAGTGCGCCTGCAACGCCGCTTTGTCACCGCGATGCTTAAGAAAGTACTGCTTTAATTCAGCGTCGGACATGGCGCTATAGTTAACTCGGCTCATCAGCAAACTCCCCCTTCGGTAGAATCTGAAACTCAAGTGCTTCGTCGTACCCAAGCTTTGCCTACCGCATGTCGTAACCAAAGAGATTTGGGTTGACTTCCCCTAAGTTCAGGTCTGCCAAGCCATACTCTGCCCAACGCCGATCGACCATTGCCGCCACCGCTGGATCGGACTCCAATGGCGTGTTCCAAACGCGATCGGTTTCAGGTGGGATCTTT
>JBBSCL010000235.1:0-5600 GCA_038250345.1 Leptolyngbyales cyanobacterium | reverse complement strand
TAATCCGCTCTTTGCCAGCCAGTAGCGCTCTCAACATCACTGGACAGGTTGAAACCAGCAAGTAATACTTGGATCTCCCAGCCAATCCACCCAAAAGATGAGCCTCATGATCCAATGGACATCAATCCGAAAACCCAGAAAGCTTTCGCTGCGTGCCCTATTGATTGTTCCATTCGTGGTGCTGATCTTTGCGGCAGTGGGATTAACCGGGTTTATTTCTTTTCGCAACGGGCAACAGAGTGTGAACAAAGTGGCTTCGGAGTTGCGACATGAAATCAATTCTCGCATTCAAGAACGCCTCCGCACCTATTTAGAAACTCCCAAGTCCATTAATCGGCTTAATGCTGATGCCGCCCGCTTTGGCACCCTGGATCTGCAAGAGGTCAATCGGATCAGCAGCATCTTTTGGCAGCAGATTCAGGCATTTGAGTTAATGAGCCTGATCTACGTTGGTAAAGAAACTGGAGACTATGTTGGGGCGACCCGAAAAGATAATGCGATCGCTGTGAATCGGGTGAATGCCAGTACAGGCGGATTCTACTCTACCTATGCTCCGGGCGATCGCGGTCAGCCCACCACCCTGATTAGTGCCGTGACCGATCGCGTATACGATCCGCGCAAACGCCCCTAGTACATCGCCACCACTATTGCCAAAAAGCCGATCTGGTCGCCGATCTACACCTTTTTCAACCCACCTTCTCTGGGCATCACCGCCACTCATCCGCTGTATGCGGAAAACGACAAGCTGACCGCAGTGTTTGCCACAGATTTGTCGTTGGGAACTATTAGCCAATTTCTCAGTGGCATTGCTGTGGGCAAAACGGGGCAGAGCTTTATTCTGGAGCGATCGGGTCTACTGATTGCCACTTCCACACCCGATCCACCCTTCCGGTTATTGCCAGATGGCACACCAGAGCCAATTAAGGGCGACCAAAGCAGCAACATTATCACTCAGGCTATTGCAAAGCAGTTAGCGATTGAATTTGGCGACCTCAGCCGCCTCGATCGCCCCCAACAGTTCGACGTAACCCTCAACGGTGAACGCTTGCTGACCGAAGTTGCTCCAATTAAAGATGTTCTAGGGATTGACTGGCTCACGGTTGTGGTGATTCCAGAATCGGACTTCATGCAGCAAATCAACAGCAATGCCCGGACGACGATTCTACTGTGCTTGCTGACCTTGGCGATCGCAACGGCGGCGGGAGTTTTGATCTCGCGCTGGATCATTCGTCCGATTCGCCAATTAGGAGATGTGAGCCGCGCGATCGCCCTAGGCGATTTGACTCGCCAGGTTAAGCGAGAAGGAATCACCGAAATCGATACAGTGGGGCAGTCCTTTAACCAGATGGCGGGGCAGTTACGCGAAAGTTTTACGGCGCTGGAGGCGGTTAACCGAGACCTAGAGAATCGCGTTGCAACCCGCACAACCGAACTGACGCAGGCTAACCAAGAAATTAATCTGCTCAACGATCGCCTCCATCAGGAAAACCGACGCATGGGGGCTGAACTGGATGTTGCTCGTCAATTGCAGCAGATGATTCTACCCAAACCGGATGAACTGAGCCAAATTCCCGACCTGGATATTGATGGCTTCATGGAAGTGGCGGCAGAAGTGGGCGGCGACTACTACGATGTGATTGAGCAACCCGGACGGGTGACGATTGGCATTGGCGATGTCACCGGGCACGGATTGGAAAGCGGCGTACTGATGATTATGGCGCAAACGGCGGTACGAACCTTAATCGCTGCCAAGGAGCGCAACCCCGCTAAGTTTCTCGGTGCGGTGAACCAGGTGATTTATCAAAATGCTCAGCGGATGAGTCCAGGGAAAAGCTTGACGTTGGCGCTATTGGACTACCAAGACGGTCAGTTGCAGATAACTGGACAGCACGAAGAAGTATTGGTAGTGCGTAACGGTCGTGTAGAGCGGATAGACACGATTGATCTAGGCTTCCCGATTGGAATGATTGATAATGTTGATGACTTTATTTCTCAAACGCAAATTCTGCTTAACTCTGGCGACAGTGTAGTTCTTTACACCGACGGCATCACTGAGGCTGAAAATGATCGCCGCGAATTGTACGGGATGGAGCAGTTGATCCGCGTGATTGAAGCCCACTGGCAGCAGACGGCGATCGCAATTCGGGAAGCTGTGATAGCCGATGTTCACGAGCATATTGGGCAGCATCCCATCTATGACGACATTACACTGGTCGTGTTGAAGAAGAAGTAGAAAAACTTTAGGATTAACAAAAATTCCTTTTGAGTCTGTGAGTAACCCAAAAGGAAAATTGAATATCGTGAGAGAAGTTTTTATAGAAAGACTGCTGAAATATTGACCATCACACCAAGGATTACTTGAAGTATCACAGCCTTGGATGAAATTTGACTATGCGTCAGGTAGAAGGCTGCTGGAATAAGCATCTAAACCGCTGTAGGCAGGAACGCGAGTTTCAAAATCGATCTTGGTGCCAGTGACCGCTTCGGATAGTTGCTCGAATGATTCAGAACGCCAGTTGCGATCGTGAATTGGCTTAGACTGCTCTCCGCGAAAATATGCCATCGTTCCTAGAACTGCAACGGCAACCCAACCCACTAAAAATAATCCAGTTAAGATAACCATCTTGGCTCCTTGTAAATATTTGTTTCAATCTGTAAATAAATGTAACAGAATTGTAAATAAACAGCAAGTTGATCAGTTGTAGTAGAAACCGATCAAGCAAAAGTCAAAAGCAAAAGTTTTACTCGTACTTCGCACTCCATACTCCGTTCCTCTTCCCCGTTATTGAATCGGCATCGGCATCATTCTTCGCCAAGTCTCAATCTGAGTTTGAGCTGCCGAATAGACAGTACTGCTAGAGGGAATGCGCTGAGCGATCGCGATCGCGGCGGTGGGGTTGCTAGTTGCCTGCTGCTGGGCGAGTTGCAATAGTTGCGCGCTCCACTCGTTGACGGCGGCGGTGGCTTCCGAGCGAATTGCAGCGGGGCGATTAATCTGGCTGGCAAGTTGGATGGCGTTGGCAAGGCTAGCCGGGAGTCCCACGCTTGCCACTTGCCGCGCGTCTTGCAGGGTGCGCTGAGCTTGTGCCAAGTCACTTTGTATCTGCGCCTGATCAGCTTCTGCTTGAATTTGTTTGCGCCAAGGAGCAGCAGCAGTTTGCGCTTCGTTGTAGAGCGATCGCCCAGACCGAATTTGATCAGCAATCTTAATGGCAGTTCTCAAGTTTCCAACATCCGCATACGCACGGGCTTGATCCAAATAGGGCTGATCTTGAATCTGCTGAATTTGACTCGTCCACTGCTGAATTTTGCGTTGGGCTTCTTTGTAAAGGGCACGTCCCGATGTCACCTGAGTGGCTTGATTGACAGCGGCTTGCAGGGAGGCAACATCCGCAGAAAGTGACAGTTGTTCTGCTTGATCGAGAATGGGACGATCTTGCGAAACTTGAATTTCAGACTGCCAGGATTGAATTTGAGTCTGAGCTTCTCGATAGCGGGGATTGGAGGGGGAAATCAGCGAGGCTGCCGCGATCGCTGCCTCCAAAGATCCACCCCTTGCTTGGATAAGCAGACGGGCACGCTCAAGTTGAGCCAATCCGGCAATGCTGTACTGCCAGCGAGTAATCCACTGTTGCGCCTTTTTATAAAGGGGGCGCTTGGGCTGAATGCGCTGCGCCTGACTAATGGCGGCTTCCAAGTTGACAACCGTATCTTGCCACGCTTGAGACTGGGCATTTGCCAAGATAGTAAAGTCTTTTACTTCTTCTTCTAGCTTGGCGGCTTTAGGAATTTTGTCGGCGATCGCGATCGCTTCTTGCAAATTTCTTCGCTCCAGAGTTTCTTCCGCTAGGGTCAGCATCTTGCGTCCAAACCCTTTAATTTTTTCTTGAGCAAGCGGGTAGATATCGCTTTCTGGACGGATTTGGTCTGCTAGCTTTACAGCCTCTAGCAGGTTTGTCAAGCCGCCATCATCTGCCAGACGTTCCGCTTCATAAAGCTTGTTGCCATCCAGTCGAGCGGTATTAATTCGAGTAGTCAACTCGTCGTATTTGGTCGTTTGCCAATAGCGATTATTCACGCTCAATAAATCGATCGCAAATTGAAATGATTGCCGCCACTGCCGCTTTTTCATCGCCCCTTCGGCATTTTGGTAAGCTTTTTCTGCCTCCGCCCAAATTGTTTGCCAGCGCTTGACCTGTGCGTCAACCAGCTTGTGAGCCGTTACACGAGCCGGAATTCTTTGGGCGGCATCAATCGCTTCCTGTAGCTTTCCTGCTTGAAACGATTCTTCCGCTATTTTGAGTACTTCCTGCGACCACAACTCCACCAGCCGATTTGCCTCTTCGCGCATGGCGTGATCGGCTGGCAAGCCATCCACCAGCGCGATCGCTTCCAGTAAATCATTTGCGGTTTGCTTACTGGCAGCAATTCGGGCACATTCAAACCGCATTGAGGCAGAGGCGAGAGGCCAAAAGACCGCTGGACAGTTGGGTAATCCGGGCAGTTGAAAAATATACGCCAACGCCAATGCCGCCGACCCACCGCAGGCAATAAAGCTGAAAATCAGCAGCGTTTTCCAGTTGAGCAGCCGTCGCCGCCAGCGATCGCCAAATTGTTGTAGCTGAGTGCCTTGAGAGTGCCTAGCGGGTGAAACACCAGTCTCATTTAAAGGCGCTTTTTGAGGCAGACCGTCACGGTTTTGAGATGAAAGCGGCGGCGAAGGCAATCGCGGGTGACCTTGAGGCGCATTTCCGGTTCTAGCTGGACGCTTCACCGACACTGGAACCGGGCGATTTCGATCCATCGACCCCTTAGATGGCACCGCTCCCGCAGGATTGGGGGCTAGAGGCGGTATGCCCTGCCCAGAACGCGGCTCTCCCTGCCAATCATCCATTGGGATAGGGGAATGCCGCGCTGGTTGCTCCTGATTTCCTGATCTAGCCATAAATAATTGGGAGAGACGTACTCTGCCCTTGAGTCAATTCACACCGTTGACATCCTACTCTCCAACCCGCGAAAAAACCAAATTATCGAGATTGGAGACGGTGAAACGCTTAGTGTTGGCAATGGTACTCAATTTGCGAGGAAATGACTACAAAATCAGTATGAGCGCGATCGCCTCAGTCGATCAGCTAAATTGTTTACTCACAGGACTTACGCAAATCAACCGAAATTTGCCCCCCAACCCCCAATTCTGGGTAGGGTTGATTCTCTAAAGAAAACAAATTCTTGAAAGTCCTATTTTTAGGTTCAACTTCTTTTGAGGGTAAACCAAAGAATAAGGGTTTCAGAATTATTCCTCTGTTAAAGAATCTTCCCTACCAATTCTGGGGGAGCTAGAGATCAAAGTCCCCCAGAATTGGGGGATTTAGGGGGCAAGTGCGTAAGTCCTAACTCATTTTGCGTGGGTTTCGGCTATGCTCAGCCCACCTAAAGATCAAGTTTTCCGTAGAATAGCCGTGTTTCAGTTCTATGATAAAAGTCGCATCTAGAGTAGGTGCTTTGAAAGCTTATGGCGAAACGGGAAGGCATAAATAATGCGTCCATTTCTAAAACTTTTCTACTGGGTAACACTGAGTGCGTTTGTTAATGGGGTGACT
>JBBSCL010000234.1:0-5604 GCA_038250345.1 Leptolyngbyales cyanobacterium | reverse complement strand
TGCTTTTCGGGTAGAAAAAGGTCTTTCCCTAACGCCTTCTGCATCGACTGTTTCGCCCATTGGTTTACCTCTGCCTACTCTAGTACATCGCTCTCCCTCTGATACCCATCGGCTCACTTTACAGCTTTTTCAGCAGGGGCTAAAACCCTTTGAAATTGCCGAGCAGCGCAATCTACGAATGAGTACGGTGATGACGCATTTAGCCGAACTGATTGAGATGGAACATGATATTCCGCTCAATAGCCTAGTGCCGCTCGATCGCCAGGAGAAGATTTTATCCGCGATCGCCACTGTGGGCGGAGACTCACGCCGTCAGATTCGCGATTATTTGGGAGAAGTATATGGGTACGACGAAATTCATCTGGTACAAGCATACTGGCGACGGGAAAATTTAGAACAGTCGTAATTGCTTGTTATTGGGGAAGTCAGCGGCGCTAGATTAAATTATTAGAATAATGTTGCAATTTTGTAACAATGCTGATATATTTATTTATATAAAGTTACAAGAGCGAATCAGGAGACTTTCATGAAAAGCGGCGTTGTGGTTGAAGAAGGCGGAAGACAAAATATCTATGCAGTTGAGCCAAAAATGTATGTGACTGACCAGCCTCAGTTTGGCTTCACAAAACATGCTGAACTCTTCAACGGACGCATGGCAATGATTGGCTTTGTTTCTTTGCTAGCTTTAGAAGTTTTTACAGGTCATGGAGTCATCGGCTTTCTGAGCAATTTATCCAACCTTTAGTCCGATTTGGTTGTGGCTACGGGATGCAATCAAAGTGTTTAATCGCTAAATAAAAGAGATTTCTTACATCAGCCCTGGCTCTCCCTAGGGCTTTTTGCATGGCTTGAAATTGTGAACTCTTAACGTCGTCATAATCGTTAGCATGAATCCTTATGGTGTATTGAGGAAACTATGCGTAAAGCTCAGATCAGGAGCCTCATTTTGATTGGGATTGGCGTGAGTCTTGTTGCTTGCCGATCGCCCACGCCATCCTCAAGCGCTCAGTCTAAAGCTCCAACCGCGATTCCCGGAGGGATCGTTTCACGAATCGCCGCTTCCCCACCTGCCGCCCAAACCATTGAATACAAAGTTTACACACTAGCGCGGAGTGTGGTTCACACCATGTCGATACCGCCCCAGAGTCAGGTCTTAGTAACCCCTGCGGTATCGGGCACCGTTGAACCCCTTGGAGACCTTGCCCAGCGATACGGGGCGATCGCCGCAATTAACGGGGGTTACTTTGATCCCGAAAATCAAAAAACAATTTCTGCGGTAACTCTGCAAGAGAACGCGATCGCTAAACCTGAAGACAATCCGCGCTTGATGACCAATTTCGATTTATTGCCTTACCTCGATAAAATTCTCAATCGGTCTGAATTTCGCCGCTATCAGTGTGGAAAAGTCATTCAGTATGCCATTACCCGTCGTCAAACGGTGCCTCGCGCCGACTGTCAGCTTCAAGACTCCCTCGGTGCCGGTCCTCAACTGCTGCCTAATGCAACCCTAGCTGAGGAAGGCTTTTTGGAGATTCGCAACCAAAAGGTGGTTCGCGATCCGTTAGGAATCAATCAGCTTAACGCTCGAAGCGCGATCGGGATCACGCGCAACAACACAATTATTTGGGTGATGGTGGCACAAAAGCCCGATCGCGCTAACAGCGGGATGACGGTACAAGAACTAACCGATTTTATGAAAACTTTGGGCGTTGAACAGGCGATGAATTTGGATGGCGGCAGTTCTTCATCGCTCTATTACCAAGGTAAGACGATCAATGGCAAAGTGAAGGATGGCAAGCCGATTCAGCGATCGATCAAATCAGCCCTACTGATTCAGCCAATCAAAAAGCCAGAAAACTAGTTCCTGGCTTTTGTATAGATGCTTGATGTGGATAGGGTGTAGCGGAACTACTCCTCTCGACCCGCTACAACGCTCGCCACTACCCGCTCTGAGTCAGATACCGCAACCACTCCGGCTGGCATCAGCAATTCATTGACATGAATAGCACTGCCTACTTCTAGATCAGAGACATCCACTTCAATACTTTCAGGAATAATCGATGCGGCACATCGCACCGCTAAAGATCCCATCGCGGTTTCCAAAGAACCCCCACCTAGCTTGACTCCGGTTGCAATCCCAACAAAATGGAGGGGAACATTCACTTCTAAATCACCGTGATCGGCAACGGCATAAAAGCTAACGTGATAAGGTGTGCCGCGCCACGGATGAGTCTGAACTTCTCGCAACAATGCCTTACCAGCCCAAGGCACTTCAGGAATCGTAATATCAATTAGGGTGTTGTTCACTGAGGCTTGTCGCATTAATCGTTCAGCCTCTTTTGCACTAAGAATTAAAGAAATAGACTCTGTTCCGTTGTGCCCATATAAAACAGCAGGCAATACGCCAGATCGGCGGAGAGCCTTAGTTTTGCTGCCATCAGGACGAGGTTGGCATTCAATCGTAAGTTTCATAACAAAAAATTAAGGGTAAGGAGTTAGAGCAAATTTTAGCCATTAGATTGAAGCCGCTAGACTTCAATGGTTTGACTGGTAGTTTCGGCAGAAGTCGTGCCGTTGGAATATAGCAGAGCGCGTTTAGGTCCGTGGATTGGATCTTCAACGATGATGGTTTGATCGCGGCTTGCTCCTAAGGAAACGATCGCGATCGGAACTTCCATTAACTCTGCCAATAGTTTGAGGTAATCTAGTGCCTGCTGCGGCAAGTCATCTAAAGCCCGACAGTCAGCGGTCGATTGCTTCCAGCCGGGAACCGTTTTATAAATAGGTTCGCAGCGGGCAAAGGTACGCGAATTACTGGGAAAATCTTGGCGGCGCTCATTTTTTACTTCATAAGCAACACAGACTTTGATCTCATCCAGTTCGTCTAATACATCCAGTTTAGTGATTGCTAGGCAATCTAGCCCATTAATCCGCACTGCATATCGACCAATCACGGCATCGAACCAGCCACACCGTCGCCGCCGTCCTGTTGTAGTGCCAAACTCAGCGCCGCGATCGCACAGCAAGTCACCCATCTCTCCGTGTAGTTCAGTGGGAAAAGGACCCTCTCCAACACGGGTGGTATAAGCTTTTGCCACACCAATCACGCGATCAATCATGGTTGGACCAACGCCAGTGCCCACACAGGCTCCTCCTGCCACTGGATTAGAAGACGTGACATAGGGGTAGGTTCCATGATCAAGATCTAGCAGGGTTCCCTGTGCCCCTTCAAACAAAATATTTCGTTTGCGTTGAATGGCATTGTAGATTCGCAGCGAAGAATCAATCACATGAGGGCGTAACCGTTCCGCATAGACTAAATATTCGTCAATTACAGCCTGCGGATCGAGCGGAGGAAGATTATAGAGCTTTTCTAAAATGACGTTTTTGTATTCAATCGTCCAACGAAGCCGCTTTCGCAACGATTCTGCATCCATCAAATCAACCACACGAATGCCGGTTCGTTCTGATTTATCTGCATAGGTTGGACCAATTCCGCGCCCAGTAGTGCCAATTTTGTGCTCCCCCCGACGCTCTTCCGATGCCTGATCAATTAGGCGGTGATAAGGCATTGTGATATGAGCAGTTTCCGAAATCAGCAGGTTCGCCGTTGAAATACCCAACTCACGAAGCTGATCCAGTTCGCCCAACAATACCTTTGGATCAATAACAGTGCCGCATCCGATAATGCATTCGGTATCAGGGTAAAGAATACCTGACGGAATGAGGTGCAGCTTAAAGATCTGATCCTTCACAACAACCGTATGCCCAGCATTAACCCCACCTTGATAGCGAACCACCATGTCCGCTGATTTACTCAGGAGGTCTGTTATTTTCCCTTTTCCTTCATCGCCCCATTGGGCACCAACCACAATGACGTTAGCCAAGATTTTCTAAAGCGTTAGAGTTTGCACAATTTTCAATTATCAAGAATGTATGCCCCTTATGTCAACCAGCACACTAAAATTCAATCATCTAATAAATGAAACTATGTCTACCTCACGGGATGAAAAGCCGACTCACGCCCTTATAGCTATCAATATCTAGCACGATTTCAACCAGCCGAGTTGCACAACGCTCTCGATATTCGGGGTCATTTAACAAGCGGTCAGCATCACCAATGGTAATTACGGGCAATGATGCCGAAGTAATCTCATCGCGCATTACTTGTTCAAGAGAGTTCTTACCCTTCATACTCCGATTGGCTGTCAATAGAATCATCTGGTTTGATTGAGCCAACTGCCAGACTACCCGATCATCGCTATTGACTGGCAACATCATCTCGTCAAATGTGATAAATCGAATGAAAACCCAATCTAGCCACCCGCCATTCAAGATAGCGCCTGAGAGAAGTAGGGCGTGTCCTCTTAGATTATGGTCAACCAGAAAATTCACTGTCGCGACTCAAACTTGGCTTTTGCGACTTGCAGTTTTGCTCGAATAGCCTCTTGACCAGGTTTGGGGGGTTGATCGGCAAGTCTGGCAATGAGGTCACGATTTTTTTCTTCATAGTACTGTCGGAGTTCTTCCGCTTCTTTAAGAACTTGCTGATACTCGGCTTCGACGGTAGCGCGATTTGCCTCAATGTACGCTAAAGCTGTATTCATTTGGTCTTCTGTAAGCTCAAACAATCCTTGAATAAACTTAGGCGGATATTGAGCCGTTACGTAGTCCATCACGTCATAAATGGTAATGCGGGTGCCTGCGATCGCCAGTCCACGTTCTGTACGAATAATCGCCGCCTGTCCGTTGGATGTTGGAGTCATACCCGTAGCTCCCTCGAATTTGTCTTTATCGTACCTCACTAAAAAACCGGGTGAACATTGCCCACCCGGTTACTCAAATTCAACGATGCAAAAAACTGAAATTAAGCAGACACTTTTTTGGCTTGACGCTTACGGTAAACTGCCCCAAGCGCCCCGGCTGCCAACACCCCTGGAAACACCGCAGGCGCAGGAACTGCCGTTGCAGACGGGCTGGTAATACTCTCATTAAACGTAAAATCTGCTACACCCGCTTGATAACCAAAGATGGCAAATAAATCGTAGCTTTTGGGATTAGTAGAGAGGGTCGGAAGCTCCGCCGAGTCGCCTGTGTACTCTAGAGCAACATTAACTGGACAGTCTGCTTCTGGGTCGTCACATTGGCTCGGTTCAATCGTGCCAAAGAAATAGTCATTTACTAAGTTGGGCGGAAACAGGGTAAAACCCACGTTGGCATAGTTAAGGGTGCCTGCCCCTGGCGATGAGAAAAAAAAGTTTGAGACGGCATCTGGATAATTCCTTCCTTCTCCAATCAAGTTCTCCCCCGTTTCATCAAACAATGGAATAGTCTTTGAAGACACTGGTGTTTCAGTATCTAGCAAAAAAGAACCGATACCATCTTGGTCAGTTGTAAAACTAAATTGAAGCAAGGCAGCTTGAGCCGAGTTGATGCCGATCGCGAAAAAACTGAGCGTCGTAGCAGCGATCGCCATCGATAATGTCTTGAAATTAACCACAACAAATCTCCTTGGTTTAATTAGGTGAATGCGCGTAGAGGCAAATATCCCGGTGCTTCTGACACACAGAATTCTTCAAGCGCTAAAGATTGGCTTGGGGGCTT
>JBBSCL010000233.1:0-5645 GCA_038250345.1 Leptolyngbyales cyanobacterium | reverse complement strand
GTAAAACCGCCTACCGCCGTGGGCAGCGTCAGTCTTAGGCGGAAAAAGTGTAAGAAATCTGAATGAGCAGCGGTGCAAAGACTGGAAGCGATCGCTGTCATATAGCATTCTAGCAGGGTTTCAGTAGATTCAGGTGTTGCACTAACCCTTACATGGTCTAGCTCGCTAGCATCCACCCTAGGCGAGTGGGTTGCTGATAAACTCGCTTCAGAGTGTTGAGATCTCGTGCAGAAATCTTGGCAGGATTGCGAACCTGGGAAAAGTAGAGGGCATCGGTTTGCTGGGGGCTGTGTCCCCAGATGCCAAGTGCATGACCCAGTTCATGCCGAGCAGCGGCTTGCAGATATTCTGCTGCTTGATCGGGGCGAATGTAGACAGTCACTCGATGAGACAAAATTGAAGGTTGCTCAGACATTGAAAGTTGGTCAGAGATGGCAACGGTTGGCTTCTTGGCATAGAGTTCAAAGCGGGTTTCAGCGGAACGGGCACGAAGAATAGGCAGTTTGGGTGTCTCGCCATCTTGATTGGTGCGATCAAACCTCAGCGCTAACGGCGATCGCGCAATCTGAATATCCGCATCCTCCGCTTGATTAACCCGTTTAAGAGGTAAGTAGACGTTCCATTCTTGCACCGCTTTTTCTACCGCAGTGATCCATGTTCTCGCCCGTTTTGCCGTAAATGGATTTGCCTGCTCAGCAGCAGTGGGCGGCTCTACATACACCCTCACTGGAAACGTTGACCACACTAGATAATTTACAACCACTGCCTGAACTTGATCAAAATAATCGCCTGATTGCTGAGGATCGCGCCACCGAGCCAGGTTTGACGGTAAGGGATGAATTTGGGCGCTTGGAAGGGTGGTGAATGCCGTTGATGGTTGCGCGGACAATATATCTTGACCATTGGCAACAATAACCAGTGAAATAACAAAGGCGATCGCCCCACCAAGCAGCGATCGCCCAAGCCAGACACTGCTTTTTCTTTTGAAACCCATATCAATCAGCGCTTTTACCTACCGGGAATCAGATTTGCGCTCAAAAGGACTGTCATGCCCATAAAAACCACCGTTAGCACCCAGGTGATCCGATTTAAGGTCAACTCAGCCGTCTTCGTGCTGTTAAAAAGCTGTGCCTGTCCGCTTAAACCGCCTAACCCATCCCCTTTAGGGCTATGCAGTAACACCACAATGACCAACCCTAGAGCGGCAACAGTCCAAACCGCTTTTAGGACAAGATACAAAGACATAATAAACTCGCGTAATTAATGCAGTCTACCTAGTCTAGAAGCAAATGCCCCAGAAAAGCCAGCATTGTCACGAATTGAAAGCAGTTCTGGCAAACAAAATATTGACACCACTGTAATGCAGTTAGCCAAAGTTAATCCGCAGCAGAGAGAGATCGTCATCCAGCGATTCATTAGGGCTAAGAGTTTTGACGTGATTTAGCACATAGTTGAGTCCTTGGTCGGCGATCGCGCGGCGGTTATCGCTGAGCAGATCAATGAAGCCATCCAAACCCCAAATATCACCGTCTGGCTGCATAATTTCATAAATGCCATCGCTAAAAACGTATAGGGTGCTAGCCACATCTATATCGCAGCGTTGATTGCTAAATTTTGTATCGGGCATCATGCCAATGGGCAGGCTAACCGTTTTAAGCTGCTTGACCTCAGTATCTTCGGGATTGGTGTTGGAAATCAGCAATGCTGGAGGATGCCCAGCGCTAGAGTAAACCAATTGGCGTTTTGCCTGGTTATACACGCCATACCAAATTGTGAAGTATTTGTCGTTTTGGTCATCCATTTGAAAAGTTTCGTTTAAGGCGCGTAGAACATGGTTAGGTTGATAAAAATTAACCCCGTCCATGGATTGCGATCGCAGCAAATTTAAGATCGAAATAGACGGTAATGCCGCCCCTAACCCGTGCCCTGACACATCCAATAAATAAATCGCCAGATAATCTGGATCGAGCCAGTAATAATCAAAACAATCCCCGCCCAACTGCCGAGAAGGAAGAAAGCGCGAATCAATATTGACGTTGCCAACAAGAGGAGATGGAAGCAGCGATCGCACATACCCCGCTGCTTCCACCAATTCTGCCTCTAGCATTCGCTTTTGCTCTTGCAGAGCTTGATATAGTCGATTGAGCCGCAATCCTGCCCGAACCCGTGCCCTCAGTTCGTTTGGATCAACGGGTTTTGCCAAAAAATCATCAGCCCCGCTATCAAAACCTAAAATACGATCTTCGACGCTTCCCCGGACAGTCAGTAGAATAAGAAAAATCATCGAAAGTTCTGAATCAGCTTTCAGCTTGCGGCACACCTCCAGACCATCCACTCGGGGCATCATCCAATCGCAAATAATCAGTGCTGGACGAAATGAATCCGCTTGCCTCAAGCCCTCTTCACCGTCATTCGCGATAACCACGTCATATCCTTGCTCTTCAAGGACTTTTCCCAAAAAGACCTGCGCAGTGGAATCGTCCTCAATAATAAGAATTCTTGTTGCAGAATTAGACATAGAAACATAAATACCGTGCAGGATGATGGTCAGGGAATACTCGCCTTAAAAGAAATTAATTAATAGTTTCAGCTTAGTGAGCAAAGTAAATCACCAAGCATGAGCCATACATTAGGATTGTAGGCTAGAGAGTCAGGGGTTATAGTTCAGATATCTGCCATTTTCTGACTATTTGATCAAACCATTCTTCCAGTTTATTAGGACTACACTGGTGACACTTTTCAGAGCCTCAACATTGCAACCACTCCATCGAGCATTCCTTCAAGTTAATACAGATCTTGACGCGCTTGATCAAGTACTTGAGTGGTTTGAACAATTTAATCATCCTCCGATTCATTCTCAAGCTGGGATGGGATGCAAATTGGCATTAGCCGAAGGATTTACGAATGCAGTGCGCCATGCCCATCGTAATTTATCTGCGGAAACTTTGATTGATTTGGAAGTACAAGTGTTTGAAGACCGCATTGAAATTCGGATTTGGGATCAAGGCGCTCCGTTTGATTTAGACAAATGGGTTCGAGAGATGCCGCCCGAATGGGACAAAGAGGCAGAAAGCGGACGGGGCATAAGGTTGATGCAGGAAATTTCGGATCTTCTCAGCTACACCCGGATGTTGAATGGACGAAACTGTTTGTTGATTCTAAAGAAGACGTGAAGGAGTCAGAACCAAGGGCATAAATTTACCTAACCGCTAAAAATATTTGTAGCGTTTTGAGGGTCTGTTGCAGCAAATCTACCTGTGGGGCTAAATTGTCAAGCTGATGCTTACGAGCCTGAATTTCAAGGATTGAGGCGGCAATGTGCATCGATTTAAGCCCTACGTTGGCGCTGGAGCCTTTAATGTAATGGGCTTGTTGTTCTAAAGCGAAGAAGTCTTGTGTGGCGATCGCTGCTTCCAATTGGTTGAGATGTTGTTCGGTGTCTTCTGCAAATATTTGCAGGAGTTCTAATTCAAATTCTGGGTTGTGGTCTGAAATCTGATGGAGACGATGCCAGTCAATCGCTAATGGCGGCAGGGCTGGCGGTGTGGTTGCAACAGGGGCGATCGCGTAAGCAGTGACTTGCCAGTTCGTCTGAGCAGTGGCAGATTTCTTTTGCAAGGCTGATTTTGGCTGATCCATTGTGGTGTTTAGCGATCGCGTGGGCATTGACTCTATCTGAGTGTTCCCCAAATCCTCTGAAATAACGCGATCGTAATCATCGGGTTAAATTCTTTACCTTACTCGTCTAAACACCAAGCAAAGATTGGAACCAATGGCAGCCATACAAACCAAAGTGGTAGATGAATCAATTGCAACGCATGAAATGGCATCAGTAAGAGTTGAGTGGCAGCAATTCCAATCATAATCAGGAGAGCCAACAGTCCAAGCAGCATAAAAATAATCCTAATGGGCAGAAAAATCGCTCACTGGAGCGCGGAAAATACATCTGCCACTGATAAATTCAGATCAGTAAATGTGGGGGAAATAATGCGTTCACAACGTGTCTCGGAAAGAGAATCGTCGATGTGAAACCGCTGCACCTCATACTCCCCTTCCATTAATCGATAAACCGAAAACGTGGCTTGCTTGGGATACCCAATGTGTAGCCGTCCGCCCAACCCTAAATAATCTACGACCCAATATTCCCCAATGCCAAGCGCTTCATAATCTCGTAGCTTAGTCAGGTAGTCATCTTGCCAATTAGTGCTAACCACCTCCACAACCAGCCGAACAGAAGCCCCTAGCGTGATGATGGATTCACGTTCCCAACGGGGTTCATGGGCGATCGCGGCTCTGTCCAAAACAATCACATCCGGCTCATAACCCGATTCGCCATCCGCAGATTTGACAATGGATTCCCTGGGAAGAAAATAGGACAATTTTGAACTGCGAATGGCGATACCTAATTCCAGGCTTAAAAATCCTGCAATCTCAGAATGCTTCCCTCTGGGCTTTGGCATCTCAACAATCACTCCTTCATGCAGTTCATATCGATGCTCTGAGTTCTCTGGATATTGCTCAATAAACTGATCAAAGCTGACTTTTTGGGAAACGGCTTGAACCACAACAATGCCCTCGTTCACCTGGTTTAATATGTATCGAAGCTTAGTTCTATTGTACTCTAACGCTGAGATAGAGCGACTCCTCAATAGCTGGGTATAGGATATTTCTAAAAGCTAGACTGGCACAACTAAACCCTCAATGTTGCCAAGAAAGTTCGTAGAATACAGTTATTAAAGATGGGTGAGTGAATGAATAGCGCGATCGCAGTTCTCTACAAAACAGGTGGCTTTAGGTTAAGCATTTTAGCAATTATCGCCGCAGTTTCTAATATGTCCGCGATCGCTCAAGAGGCAAATTTCGGCAAGGTAGCCCTCAGCACAGCAAATCCGGTTGGCAGACTCTCCGGTTCTACAGGCGGCTCCATCTCTTTGCCTGCAATTATCAGCAACATGGATTACCGCAACAACCGCTGTTTGGGCTTTGGCGATTCCAAACCCGATCACATCCTCACCCTAGAGCAAAATTTCCCTAGTTTAAGTCTGCGGGTCACGAGTGGATCAGATACAACCCTCGTGGTGCAGGGCGCTGATGGGATTGTGAGATGTGGTGACGACACCGGTGCCCAAAAAGATGCCAGCATTGTGGATACCAACTGGAAAGCAGGTGTTTATCGCATTTGGGTAGGCTCGTCGGCTCCCAGCAGTCAACGGAACTACAGGCTGACCATTCAGCCTTAGCGGAGCATCAAGCTTAATTTTGTAAGCTGGCAAACCGGATATACCGACACCTGCACCCTATAACCTGTCCTGATCAAGGTGTATATCGCTTCAAGCTTTGCTTTGGGCATTTCTAATCCCCCTGATGGGAGGATGCTTGATCAGGTACGTCCGGCGCTAAAATGTGTAAGTTCATCATTGCCGAGGGTCATCTATCGTGCTATCGATCCTTCTTGCAGACTTCCGTATCATTTTTGAACGCGATCCGGCGGCTCGCAACTGGCTAGAGGTTTTATTCTGCTATCCCGGTTTGCAAGCGCTGTTGATGCATCGATTTGCTCATTGGCTCTATCAATTAGGGCTACCGTTTGTGCCTCGGTTTATTTCCCATTTGGCGCGGTTTTTTACTGGAATTGAAATCCATCC
>JBBSCL010000232.1:0-5657 GCA_038250345.1 Leptolyngbyales cyanobacterium | reverse complement strand
GGTGTTTGTTACGGGATGCAGCTTATGGTGCAGCAGTTGGGCGGTGGCGTGGAACAGTCGGAACGCGGTGAATATGGCAAAGCATCTCTAGTAATTGATGACGCGACCGACCTGCTGACGAATGTGAACGATGGCACAACCATGTGGATGAGTCACGGCGATTCGGTGACCCATTTGCCAGACGGGTTTGAGGTGTTGGCGCATACGGATAACACGCCCTCTGCCGCGATCGCCCACCCCGAAAAGAAACTCTACGGCGTTCAATTTCATCCCGAAGTGGTGCATTCGATTGGCGGACAGGCACTGATCCGCAATTTTGTTTATCACATTTGCAAGTGTGAACCCACCTGGACGACTGCCGCATTTGTCGAAGCAGCAACGCGAGATATTCATGCCAAGGTGGGCGATAAGCGGGTGCTGCTGGCGCTATCGGGTGGAGTTGATTCCTCTACGCTGGCATTTTTACTGCATCAGGCGATCGGCGATAAACTCACCTGCATGTTTATTGACCAAGGCTTTATGCGGAAACTGGAGCCAGAGCGATTGCTCAAGTTATTTCATGAGCAGTTTCATATCCCTGTGCAGTATGTGAATGCACGAGAACGCTTTTTGGCGGCGATCGAGGGTGTCACCGATCCTGAAGAAAAACGTAAACGCATTGGTCATGAATTTATCAGCGTTTTTGAAGAAGAATCCAAGCGGCTGGGACCGTTTGACTATTTGGCACAGGGCACACTTTATCCTGACGTAATTGAATCGGCGGATACTAATGTTGATCCTAAAACCGGCGATCGCGTTGCCGTAAAAATTAAAAGTCACCATAATGTGGGCGGATTGCCTAAAGATCTACGCTTCAAGCTGGTAGAACCGCTGCGAAAATTATTTAAGGACGAAGTTCGCAGAGTGGGAACTTCGATTGGCTTGCCTGACGAAATTATCAAACGTCATCCTTTTCCCGGTCCCGGTTTGGCGATTCGCATATTAGGCGAAGTAACCGCAGAGCGCCTGAATATTTTGCGAGATGCAGATTTAATTGTTCGGCAAGAAATTAACCGTAATGGAGTCTATAACGATTTCTGGCAGGCATTTGCGGTTCTGTTGCCCATTCGTAGCGTGGGCGTAATGGGCGATCAGCGCACCTACGCTTACCCGATTGTGCTGCGGTTTGTCAGCAGTGAAGACGGGATGACGGCTGATTGGTCGCGGGTATCCTACGATTTATTGGAAACTATTTCTAACCGAATTGTAAATGAGGTGAAGGGGGTGAATCGAGTGGTATACGACATCACATCTAAACCGCCTGGAACGATTGAGTGGGAATGAGATTTTTTCAAGAGGTTGTGGAAAACTCGAAATAATCTGTGGAAAACCTGCGTATTATGCAGGTTTCCTGTGGAAAACGCCTGTATTAGTGTGGGAAAAGAGAAAAACCAGAAGCAAAGGACAAGTCATCCAATGTTTCTGGCATCTGGGCTTTACCCAAGCGATGATGGCAGATCCTTTTTAAAGAACTTCTTCCGTCTCTTTTATCTTTGACTTGGCTTTTGCAGCACTTTTCTTCAAGGCATTCAGCCGGGTTTCGTATTTTGCCCGCAGCTTTTTCTTCGGGGATTGCTCGATTAGCACTTTGAGGGCACTTCCCAAACTTTTGTAAGCATTGGGTAACGTATAGCCAAATCGAGTTGCCAGGGCGATCGCTCGCTCATCAGCATCCGTTAGCTCCTGCAAAGTTTTTTCATTATTATTTTTTTGCCACAGCCGCCAGCCAGACACGCCGCAAAGCGACAAAGCTAGCACAAGCAGCAAGCCATCTTGCACCCATAGCTCTCCCACAGCGCCCCCCAACCCGATCGCCAGTGCCGCCATTTCCCAGCCATCTCGTGGAATGGTGTCATTTTGAATGCGCCCCACCTCATGCCAAAACAGCAGGTTGCGCTGGTCGGTTGCCAACTGCTCCCACTTCACCATATCAATCTGAACTTCAACCTCATCTTTGCCAATCTCTTCAGAGAGGATCAGCGCGGGGTTGACAGCAGTTGTCGCTTCAACTGAAACCCAACTTTGCAACTCTGGAGGCAGCAGACCTCGCAGTCGTCGCAATTCACTCATTTCGGCTCTTGCCGTAGAGGATGCATAAGATGCCATGGACAACTTAGAACACTTCCAAAATCATTACAAACTTATCTCTAGGATCATAGCGATCTTGGTGCCCATTTGGGGATGTAAAAAAAAAGGTTAACAAATTCTTAGGAATACTCTAAGGTTTGGCGAAACGCGCGTTGATGGTCATGACGCTCTCAACTCTGATGTCACGATTCGGCTTGGCAAAGAGGCTTTGAAGCGTTGATCAAGTCATAAGGCGATCGCATCTAAATTCAGATCTAACTTTCCCAAACACCCGCCACAGAAAACCTCGAACATTCACAGCCAACCTTTCAGCGGTCGGATGTATGGGGGTTGTTAGCCTGCGGTCTAGAGCGATCGCAGGCGATCTTCATAGATTTCAATCGCGTTGGATGGCGTTTCGATCGCTTCTGGCATAAAAGCCTCCTGAGCTTTCTAATCTTTTAGCGCCGCGATTAGCAAAATAGAATGTCCAAACCTTTACTAGATAGGGCTTTCAGAAATAACGGTCAAAAGTAAAAGAGCTGAAGTGCCTATCTAGTCTACGTTTCAAGGCGATATGATCAAAAATCGCACGTATCTCGGCTCGACCCCTATTATGACTGAGCGATCTAATCGGAAGCTGATAGCTGGCTGAGAATTTTGCTGGAGAATTTGAGAAGTTGCTTAAAAAATACTGAATGATTCTCAGTCCTAAGCTTTGGGGAGCGTAATCGTAAAAGTAGCCCCTTGCTTGCCGGGGGAATGGTACGCGAGAACGCCTTGATGGAGTTCGGCAATGATCTGATAACTGTTTGTCAGCCCCAGTCCCATGCCTTTGCCGACATCTTTGGTGGTGAAAAAGGGATCAAAGATTTTGGACTGAATCTCTGGTGCAATGCCAATGCCATTGTCCAGAATTGAAATCGTAATATGAAGATTGTCCTCTTCAGTGATGATTTGGATAATTGGCGATTCAATATTGGTCAAATTTGTGATTTGAACGGCTTGATCAATTGCCTCGATCGCATTAGTCAGCAGATAGAAAAAGGCTTGATTAAGTTGACTGGGATAACAAGGTATTGTCGGCAAACCACCATATTCCCGCTGAATTTGAATTGCCGGACGCAGATCGGTAGGAGCGAAACGTTCTTGTAGCAGAATCAGAGTGCTTTCTAGTCCTTCGTGAATATCTACTGCTTTATGAGCCGCTTCATCGAGTCGGGTAAAATTCCGAAATGAGATGACGAGATTGCGAATGCGTTCTGAGCCTGATGCCATCGACTGGATCAACCTTGGCATATCCGCCTGAATAAAGTTGAGATCAATCGCTTGAATTTTTTCTTGTAAGGCGGCGGATGGCTGAGCGGGTTCTTGTTGATACTGGGAAATTACGGCGAGTAAATCTTGAGTGTAATTCGCAAGGTGCGTTAAATTCGCGTGAATAAAATTAATCGGATTGTTGATTTCGTGGGCAAACCCAGCGCTGAGTTGACCCAGCGAGGACATTTTCTCGGTGTGAATCAATTGGGCTTGAGTTTGCTGAAGATTGTTGAGGGCAATCTCTAACTGACCTGCGGTTTGGCGCAGATTGGCTTCGGATTGTTTCCGTAGGACGATCGCATCCACCGTTTTCTGGTGGGTTTGATGGCAGGCTTGAATCACTTCCTGCAATTCATTTTGAATTTGATACTGTAATGACACGAAATCCTGAAATGGTTGGGCTTGGTTAATGGAGTCCCCCGCTCGTCGCACATCCGCCTGCAATAGCAAAATGGGATGAATCAGACGATGGTTTACAATCCACATCATCAGCGCCGTAACACTCGCTGAAATCAGTAGAACCAACCCCAAAATTCGCCCTGAAAATGCTACTAAATCTTCAGCCACCCGCGTTGCATCATAGGACAGCAGGAGATAGTAGGTATCATCCTGAAGCGTGACCGGATAGGCAATTTCATAACGCCAAGGAGAGTCATAGTGGAGTGTGTTTTTGCCTGCTTTCGCTTGCTCAAAACTGAACGTTGCACTTTCTCCGTACTGCCTGATGAGACGACCATCGGCACGATAGATCGCGCCTCCTTGCATCACGACATCTTGTTGCAGATGCGGCAGGTGCTTGGCAAATCCAGAAATTTCTGCATCCGCTATCGCCAGCGCATTGATCGTTGCCTTCGCCGTCATGGCGATCGTGGTTAGCTGTTCACCCTTGCGACGGTAAGCAGATGGCACAAAAATCAGGACTTCAATCCCTAAAATGCCGATAAAAACCCACAAGCCCATCTGCCGTGATAAGCGCGATGTAAACGTTGACAGGAGACGATAGGCAAGCAATTTCATAGCATCGATCAAGGTGAGTTAGATAGCGCAAGCACGGTTTTGAAGCCGAGCGGAGGGAGCGATTCCTTCGCTTAGGTTAACTTAGCCTGCGATCTAGAGCGATCGCTCCTTTCTGCTTTGCTTCCCACTGTCTAACTTTAAGCCTAACTTTAAGCGACGATCGTCACAAACCAGTGCTGATCCAAAACCCTAATGACCCCAGCCGTCAACTGCTTAACTGCCAGTAATCACCATTTTGCCTACAGGCATTGACAGTGCCCGGTCTGGTTCAACCGTGACGGCAACTTCTGTTGTCCCACCCCACTGATCCAGCGGCAGTTGCAAAAATACTTCACCGCGATCGTTTGGCTTAAAGTCTGCACAAGATACTTTCTCACCATTGATAAATGCCCACATGCGGTAAACTTTACCCCTGGGTAATGTCTCGACATCCTGTAGTACCAACATTGCTGAACTCTTGGTAGGCACAATAACCAGGCTTCCAGAAGAGTGTGATTTCGAGCTTGTGCCTCTCAAGTTCAAAACGCGATTGTTGGGCTGCCGCAGCAGATTTACTGCTTGCTGATAGCGGGATAGCTCTTTGCGGGTCGTTGCTAACTCGGTTTGACGAACGCGATCGAGGGTTGCCTGGGCGGTTGCCAACTGTTGATGCAGATGATGATTTTCGAGTTCGGTTGCTGCTAATGTCTGATGCAGCCGATAAGTCTCAATGCCTAAACCTGCAATCATCACAGCGGCGATCGCGCCTCCCCATTGCCATGACACTCTCATCCGACTCCCTGATTTTGCGGGAGAACGGTTCGCGGGAGAGACTTCCGCCTCAGCCGCTTGCAGAATCCGCGTTTCTAGCTGCTGAGAGGGTGAGGAGACAGGCAACGACAATGGTATTACTGCCAAGGTCGATTCTAGCCGACGCAGTTCCGTTAACAGATCTGGGTTGTGATCCAGCAACTGTTTCACCTGAGCGGCTTCTTCAGAAGTCAGATTGCCTAGAACGTACCCTGCAAGCAGGTTTTCCAATTGTTCAGAAGGCTCAAGGGGTGCCATCGTTATTCCATCCAATCCTTTAAAAGTTGTTTTAGTTTTAAGAGTCCTTGGCGCGATCGCGTTTTTACAGTGCCTAGCGGAATCTTCAACTGCTCGGTAATCTGCGACTGACTCAGCCCATCATAGTAAGCCATCTCTAATACCTGCCGCTGACTGTCAGGTAGGGC
>JBBSCL010000231.1:0-5673 GCA_038250345.1 Leptolyngbyales cyanobacterium | reverse complement strand
CGATTGTAAGTAGGGCGCGATCGCCGCTCCGGCAGGTGTGGCAAAAACCGTCGGCGGCTCAGAGATGCCCCGCAATCCTCGGCAAACTGCCCGATGCTCTGCTCCTTGCGGCACCAGAATAGTTTGGATGGGAGTATTCAAAGTGTTTCTAGCCCCTTGCTTCCAATTCTTTGCCCACAGGTTGATTGGGTTTCCGCTTTGGTAGAAGTTTTGCCGTATTGAAAGCAAGGGACGCGATCGCGGGCAAAAAATCGGGACGCAGCAATTCTTCAGGATAAGCCTGCATCCGCTTGTCGTTTTCCGCGATGCACATTTCCAAAAAGGATTCTAGGGTTAAATCAATCTTGACCGCTTTAGCTCCTGCCGCCGTGAAGCCTTTCTTATTAGCCGATTTCTTTTTACCCTTGCCCATACTCATGAAGTTATCCAGTCGCCGAAATGCGGCTCCGGTGTACTGTTGCAATGAGGAAAATGGACGCAGCGCTCCCCGACCTTCAACGATCTGCTTGTGGGCAATCCAGTTAACGAAAAACACCATATGACGGGCTTCTTCGTCTACGAGAGTGTTGAAAATAGTGAACAGGGCATCGGGGATGAAGCCACCCTGACGAGCAATGCCAAATAAGCCAAAGGCAAAAAATGAGTCAAAACATTCGCCATAGCCAAATTTAACAAAGGCAGGCTCTAAGTTTTCTGGCAAAGGCTTTTCAGCACGTTCGGCGACTTGAATGCCGTAGTGATTGATCATGTAGCCAATCACGCGACCATGACGGGCTTCTTCTGCCGCTTGCAGGGCGATCGCCACTCGAATTTGGGGGTCTTCCACGGTTTCTGCATACGCTTTCAGCATCACGCCCGCTTTCCGCTCGGTATATAGCGCTTCATCCCAAAAGGGAATCCGCTGGAGCCGTTCAATCATGGCGCTGTCGAGTTCGGGCCACGCCAGTGTTTCCGGCTCATACAGCAGATGGCTATCCATAAAGCTCTGACAAAACAGATCTTTATGAGCCTCAGACCCAATTTTCATCGTTCACTCCCTTAAAAAACTCGGTTTCAGATTTCGGGTATCAGGTGTCGGTTTTGGGGCTGACACGCTTCTTCACTGTAAGCTACGACCTAAAAAGAAGGCTAGTAGTTACTTAGGGTCGCGTTGGGACGGTTTACGAAACGCCCCGACGCAGCGGTGAATTGACTGCAAAATTGAAGATTTCTAAAACAGTTGATTCAGAAATTGGGGAACTGTTCGGTACTATGGCAATACGCCAGTCACTTATCACCATCTAATTTAATGGACAATTTAGATCCCAAATTTGTGCGATCGCGCTTCAATATTTCCAAAATTGCCCTTCAGCGTCCGGTTTTAACGCTTAGCTTTTGGCTGGCGGTGGTTGTGGCAGGAGTGCTAGCATTTAGTTCGCTCAAATATGCGCTGTTTCCAGATATTACCTTTCCGGTGGTGGTGGTAAATGCTTCCGCACCGCTGAAAACTGCCGTGGAAACTGAGCAAAAGCTGACTAACCCCATTGAAGCGACGCTGAGCAGGTTAAAACAACTGGATGGCGTGGTGGAATCTACCACCTATCCAGGGCAATCGGTGGTGCGGCTCAAGTTTGTTGTGGGCACCAATTTGGAGGAAGCGACTCGCACGGTGAAAGCGGCGTTAAAAACTGTGGCATTACCTGACAAAACGACGACAAAGGTAATTCCGGTTAACTTAAACGAAGCAGCAGTCGTCAGCTATGCGATCGCGAGTCCATCTGAAGATTTAAAAGCATTGAGCAAGACGGCAAAAGATCAGATTATTCCCGCGATCGCCAAACTACCTGGCGTATTGAAAGTGACCTTGTCGGGTGAGCCGAGCAAGCTGGATTTGACCAAACTGCCGAAGCTAGAAGATTTGACCAAAAGCGGTACCCTAGTTCGATTTAACGGGCAGGAAGCGATCGCGTTTCAAGTGGTGAAAAAGAGCGATGCCAATACCCTAGAGGTGGTGCGCCAAGTCAACCAGGAAGTGGAGCGGCTGCGAACCAAACTGCCCGCCGTGCAATTTTCTGTGGCTGCAACCCAAGCCGATTATATTGAAGCCGCCACAGATGAAACCGTTAAAGCCTTGATTGAGGCGATGATTCTGTCGGTGATCGTGATTTATCCCTTTTTGTGGAACTGGAAGGCAACGGTTATTTCGGCGCTAGCAATTCCCATGTCTTTGTTGGGAACTTTCATTGTCATGGCGTTTTATGGGTTTAATTTAGAAACGATTACCCTGCTGGCGCTGGCGTTGGTGATTGGCAATGTGGTGGATGATGCGATCGTCGATGTGGAAAATATTGCGCGCCATTTAGAAGAAGGAGAAGCTCCCCGGCAAGCGGCAATTGCGGCAACCGATGAAATTGGATTAACGGTTACTGCTGCCACCTTAACCGCGATCGCCGTTTTTCTACCTGTGGGCACTATGGGCGGCGCGTTAGGGCAATTCTTCAAGCCCTTTGGCATCACCATTTCGGCGGCGATGATCACGTCTCTGTTGGTTGCCCGAACTCTATCTCCCCTGCTAGCAGCATCCTGGCTAAAGCCGCCAAAACCTCGCGATCCAAATCATCCCACCATTGCCGATCGCTTTCAGCGCGGGTTTGATCGATTAAATCAGCAATATCAACGGCTATTGCAATGGTCGCTGAATCATAAGGGCATTGTGGTAGCGATCGCCCTTGCCAGCTTCATCGGCGGCTTAGCGCTGATCCCGCTGATTCCCAAAGGTTTCATTCCCAAGCTCGATCGCGGCGAATTTAATATTTCCTACATTGCTCCTACACCAGAGATCCCAGATGCACTGAAACAGGCACTATCGGGGCAGGCGATCGGGCAAGGTGCGATCGATCCTCGTCAGCTATCCCCTGGCGCTTCGCTTGAGCAACTCGCAGCGGCACAAGGTCGCCCATCCCCACCTCTACCGGAGTTTAACCCGCTCAAGGATTCACTCAAGGTCGCCAAACAGCTAGACCAATTTGTCCAGCGATCGCCCGATGTCGAAAGTACGTTTACCATCGTTGGGTCACGGCAAGGCGAACCGAACAAGGGCATTATTTATATAAAGTTGAAAGGCGATCGCACCGCTAATACTGCCGATATTCAAGATCGGTTTCGGCGAGGTTTGCCTAATATTGAAGGCGTAACCACCAGCATTGAAGACATTCAGTTTGTGGATACGGGCGGCGACAAACCCGTGCAAGTGCAGATTCAGGGCAATGATTTGCAAGCCCTCGATCGCGCTGCCCAAGAGATTCAAACTCGCCTCGCCAAAATTCCTGGGTTGGTCGATGTGTCCACCACAGCGCAAAATAATTCCGACAGTGACATTCGCGAAATTCAGCACACCAATAAACAGCGCGTTGCCACCATTAGCGCCAATTTGGGGCAAGGATTAACAATTGGCGAAGCAGGCGATCGCGGCACCGCAGAGGCTAAAGCGGTGCTTCCCCCAGAGATTACTCTGCGTTTGGGCGGCGATTCTGCCAGAATTGACGAAGTTTTGAGTGGCTTTGGTCAAACCCTAGCGCTGTCTTTGCTGTGCATTGTGGTCGTGCTGTTCGTGCTGTTCCGCCGCTGGACAGACACCCTCGTAATTTTCCTATCGTTGCCGCTGTCGATTGTCGGTGCCATGGTGGGCTTGCTGCTTGCTCAAAGCGACTTTGGCATCATTTCCTTAATTGGCATCATCTTTTTGCTGGGCTTAACCAGCAAAAACGCGATTCTAATTGTGGATTACATTAACCAACTGCGGCGATCGGGTTTTCAGCGAGATGATGCCATTCTTAAAGCGGCTCCCGTTCGTCTCCGTCCTATTTTGATGACCACTGTTGCCACCCTGTTAGGAATGCTACCGATCGCCGTGGGCTGGGGCGCTGGGGCAGAACTGCGATCGCCCATGGCGATCGCCATCATGGGCGGCTTGATCACTTCCACTCTGCTCAGCCTGATCGTCATTCCCGTCCTTTACGCCCTACTAGATAATTTCCAAACTTGGCTCAACAAGACAGTGCGAAAGATAAAAAAATCAGCGCCCTAGCCTTAGTTTTGACGAATTAGGCTAACGGGTAAAAGCAGTTTAAACAAAATGAAAACCGCCATGACGTTTGATGAGATTAGAGAAGTGTTAGGGCAAATTGCTTTGCAGCAACAGGAAAGCAGTAGAGGTTTAGAAGAAACAAGGAAAATCGTTGATTCTAACGCTCAAGGTTTAGGAGAGACGAGGAAACTTGTTGATTCGACCACTCAAGGCTTAGAAGAAACGAGGAAAATCGTTGATTCTAACGCTCGTGCGATCGAGGCAAATGCTAGCGCGATCGCGGATCTCCGAGAAGTGATCGCACAAGATCGGCGCGATACTCGTACCAGCATTGAAGACTTGATACAAATGGGGGTTGAAACCTATCAGTTGGTGATGCAGAACAGTACCGATATTAGAGGAATGCAGGTGGAGAGCCGCCGAATTTTGAGGGAATTGCGCGATTCGCGCAGCGATCGTGGAACGAATCACCGTAGAGGTGAAAGTTCATAAGCCGCACCCGTTTTGCTAGTTCAAACAAGATATGTACTCAAACAGGAACAAAAAGGGGATGAATCAAACGCGAGTATTCGTCACAGGGGGAACGGGGTTTGTGGGTGCAAACCTCGTGCGTCTGCTACTACAAGAGGGCTATGTCGTAAAAGCATTGGTGCGCCCTAATAGTCGATTGGATAATTTGCAGGGATTGGATGTGGAACTGGTTCAGGGCAGTCTCAGCGATCGCAATTTGGATCAGGCAATGGCTGGCTGCCAAGGATTATTTCATGTTGCTGCCCACTATTCCCTCTGGAAAAAAGATCGCGAAATTCTGCATGAATACAACGTCTTGGGAACGCGCAATGTTTTAGCAGCAGCACGGTCAGCCGGAATTGAGCGCACGGTTTACACCAGTTCAGTCGCGGCGATCGGAGTAAAGCAAGGCGCGATCGCTGACGAAACCTACCAAAGCCCAGTGGAAAGGCTGATTGGAGCTTACAAGCAATCTAAATATTGGGCAGAACAGGAAGCCGTCAACGCGGCACAGTCTGGGCAAAACATCGTCATTGTGAATCCCAGTACGCCCATTGGTGCCTGGGATATTAAACCTACGCCCACAGGAGATATTGTCTTGCGGTTTTTGCGTCGCCAAATGCCCTTTTATCTACATACTGGTCTAAACCTCATCCATGTGCAGGATGCGGCATGGGGGCATTTGCTGGCATACCAAAAGGGGAAGATAGGCGATCGCTATATTTTAGGGCACCAGAACATGACTCTCAAGCAACTGCTTGATCAACTAGAGCAAATCACCGGACTCCCTGCCCCGCAGCGCTCCATTCCTGCCTGGATTCCCCTTTCCGTCGCGTCGATCGATGAATATCTGTTAGCCAAATTGGGCAAAACGCCATCCGTTGCGATCGATGGCGTGCGGATGGCAGGGCAACTGATGTACTACGATGCTTCAAAAGCGGTGCAAGAATTAGGGATTCCCCAAACTCCCATTGTTGCCGCTTTGAAAGATGCCGTAGAGTGGTTTGTAACTAAACACTACGCATAAATTCTAGTTTGCTCAGCGATAGATAAACCAAAGCGATGCAATCCCTTTGAATAGCTTCTATTTCCTAGCT
>JBBSCL010000230.1:0-5686 GCA_038250345.1 Leptolyngbyales cyanobacterium | reverse complement strand
TGAAAGTCCTATTTTTAGGTTCAACTTCTTTTGAGGGTAAACCAAAGAATAAGGGTTCCAGAGTTATTCCTCTGTTAAAGAATCGTCCCTACCAATTCTGGGGGAGCTAGAGATCAAAGTCCCCCAGAATTGGGGGATTTAAGGGGGCGAGTGCGTAAGTCCTAAATAAGAGAGATTCCTTCAACATTCGACATTAGTCTTTCGCTATTCGTCACTCAATTCTTCTGCCCCTTTTATGTCTTACGAACCGCTGCATCATAAATATCGACCTCAAACGTTTGCGGAGTTGGTGGGGCAGGAGGCGATCGCCTCGACGCTGACTAATGCGATCCGGCAGGAGAAAATTGCGCCTGCCTATTTATTCACCGGGGCGCGGGGAACTGGGAAAACTTCGAGCGCTCGAATTTTGGCAAAATCGCTGAATTGTCTCAGCAGTAAAAAACCGATTGAAACGCCCTGTGGTGTTTGTGAGGTGTGTCGAGCGATCGCCAAAGGAGATGCCCTCGACGTGATTGAAATTGATGCCGCCAGCAACACAGGGGTAGACAACATTCGGGAACTGATTGAGCGATCGCAGTTTGCTCCGGTGCAGTGCCGCTACAAGGTTTACATTATTGATGAAGTTCATATGCTGAGTACGGCGGCATTTAACGCGCTGCTGAAGACGCTGGAAGAACCTCCCAATCGCGTGGTCTTCGTCCTGGCAACGACCGATCCTCAGCGGGTTTTGCCCACGATTATTTCGCGCTGTCAACGGTTTGACTATCGCCGGATTCCATTGGAACCGATGGCAAATCATCTGCGGCACATTGCCGACAAGGAAAGCATTCTAATTACAGCGGAAGCGGTGACGTTGGTGGCGCAAATTGCTCAAGGAGGCTTGCGCGATGCGGAAAGCTTGCTAGACCAACTAAGCCTATTGCCCACTGAAATTAGCGTGGAGCAGGTGTGGGATCTGGTAGGGTCGGTGCCGGAGCGAGATTTGTTGGAGTTAGTCGGCGCGATCGCCCAAGATGACCCAGAAGCGTTACTCGACAGCACCCGCCGCCTAATGGATCGGGGTCGGGAACCGCTGATTGTGCTACAAAATCTTGCTAGCTTTTATCGAGATATGCTGATTGCTAAAACGGCTCCTCAGCGAAGCGATCTGGTTGCCCTGACTCCGGCTACTTGGCAGCAACTTTGCGACCTGACGCAAACGTTTGACATTGGGCTAATTCTGACCAGTCAGCAGCATCTCCGCAGCAGCGAAAGTCAACTTAAAAACACAACTCAACCCCGTCTCTGGTTAGAAGTGACGCTGATGGGGTTATTGCCGTCTGCCGCTACTGCTCCAGCGATCGCCCAGCCCAGTAGCACTGCTCAACTTCGCCCTACTCCATCCCACAAGCCAGTCAGTCCGCTCCAATCAAATCCTTCCACCCCAGCCCCAGCCACCATCTCACCGACCACCATCCCCCATTCGGATGCACAACCCGTTTCAAATCAGCCAAAAAATAGTAGAGATCAAGATCCACAGAAACCAGCAGACGAAGCAGATGCGATCGCTAAATCTCAGCCTGAACAAATTCCTCAACCGTCACCTTTGCCCAGCAATTTAGAAAATACCTGGCAAAAGGTGATTCTCCAAATCCAACCCTACTCAACCCAGGTGATGGTGCGCCAACAGTGCCATTTGGTAGGGTTTGATGGAGAGCAAGCGCGGCTAGCAGTGAGTACTCAGCAGCTATTCAAAATGGCACAAGGCAAATTATCCAATATTGAAGTGGCGTTTGAAGAGGTATTTGGACAAAAAATTCGGATTAGCTTGGAGGTGGCACCGCCAGGACAACGAACGAACATAACGCCTCAAGCTCAGGTGCCTCCACCGCCTGCCCCTCCCGCTCAACCCAATCCACCCCAGCCCAAACCGCGAACTGACCCGTCAGAACCAGCGCGATTCGTGGAACGTTCGCGAAGCGTCTCCGAAGGAGAATCCCTACGGGAATCGCAGCCTTTCGAGCCGCCTCAAACTCCCCCGCAAAACATCCCTGAAGTAGAGTCACCGAATCAATCGCTTGAAGAAGTTTTGGGAAATGAGCTTGTTCCTGCTCATTTGGACTCCGATAACCCTCTTTGGAAGGAGCATGAAGCTACCGATGCCGCCCATTTGCTCGCCAATTTTTTTGGAGGCAAGGTGGTAGATGACGACGATGGAGCGGATCTGCCCACTGATCCAGCGATCGAGGTTTCTGAGCCTGAGATTGAGCCGGAGGAGCCAACGCTGCAACCTTGGACTAATTCCAGTTCAGATACAGACTTAGAAGATGATGACGATATTCCCTTCTAGACTATCTATGCCGCCTCATCCTGACCGTAGTGCCTTGTTTTGATCCATTTGAGTCGTTTAGGGCGAACAGAGATTCGAGCAGTGGTGCTGGCAACTACAGGCAGCCAGTGCAGCATATAGAAAGTGCCATAGACCGCTCTGAGCAGAATCAACGATGGCAGAGTAGACGCATTGGTTTCTGGGGGCGGAGTGGGCAGCGATCGCGTTGAGCGTCGAATCCGCCGCAAGCCAAACGTCATCCCCACTAGCGACATCAAGACCGACAAGCCAGCCAGTGGCGCAAATAATAGGGGTTGATGCCGCAAAATCGCCATCAGCATATCGGGCACTGTGGCGCTAGGCAACGCATATTGCAAGACCCAAAAGACAGACATATCGACCGTTTTGCGAATGCCCATGCGGGTACGAAGTAGCGGTTGCCAATAGTCCAAATAGCGCTGGTAGCCCCCTTCTGCCCAGCGGCTACGTTGATGCCAGAGGGCGATCGCGTCCGTCACCCCTTCTTCCTGCACAGCGGGATAGGTGGTGAAATCAATATCCCAATCGTCTAAATGCAAGCGGAAGGTCAGATCTAAATCGTCAGTAATCGTCTCTTCATTCCAGCCGCCACAGCGATCCAACGCCGTCCGCCGCACAAACTGACCATTCCCCCGCAGCTCACCAATGCCGCCGATCGCAATCCGCTGATCTTGCCAGAACGAATCCAACGCCATTTCGGCAATTTGCCCCTGAACCCACAAATTGTTTGACACGTTCGCGATTTGCTTGCGAACCTGCACTGCGCCCAAATCTGCTCGGTCGAACAGGGGAAGTACGCGCTGAAACAAGTCAGGCGTGACTTGAGCATCGGCATCAAAAACCGCAATAATTTCGCCTCTGGTCAGCGGCAGTAATTGATTAAGCGCTCCCGACTTGCCCCCAGCCGACCCTACAGGACGGTGAAATACCCGAAGTTGTTTATACTGTTGAGCCAATTCCTTCAGCAGAGCCGATGTTCTATCAGTGCTATTGTCATCAATCACCCAAAGTTCATACTGAGTCGCTGGATAATCGAGATTGCACAAGGTTTTAACCAGTCGCTCGATGACCGCTTCTTCATTTTTGGCAGCAACAAGAACCGATACGACGGGCAGGCAAGCAGGATCAACAGTGTCTAACGGTTTGGCAGGAGGCAAAGGACGCGCAAACAAAATCCGCACGGCGTGAATGCCTACTAATGTCGTCAAGCCCGCGACAAACCAATAGCTCCATGCCACAAAGTGAAGGGCAATCGTGCCGCTCCAAATCATCGTTAGAGCGATCGCCGCCCTACGCCGCCGATTGCCAGTTCTATAAATATGCGGGTCTGGATCTTCATCCAATTCGACTAGATCAGATAAATCAGCTAGCAGAGCGCTGATAGGGGGCAGGTCGTTGAAGGAATCGCTTTCGCGCCAGGAATTCTCCGGCATATGTTACCTGATTTAACCACCAATACTTGTCAATTCCTTTAAAGAAGCTAGGAATTAGATAGCACCAAACCGTACAACCTTCACACACCGACAACTTACCCTGCAACTGACGGTAGCTTTCCACCTCTTCCGACTGTTTGTAAAGCTCATAGAGGCGACCGTTAATCGGCAAACCTGTTTGAGCAAAGTGGTAGCAGGGTAGAAGCAATTCGTCGTTAGGTGAGATGGCAATTACGGCATCCACTGCCTTACAGCGCGGATTTTGGGTGTCATTTCCACCTGCTTCAATAAAAGCGAGTGCAGCTTTATTGTAGCCAACGTTGGGGTATTGTTTCGCGGCAGCCTCGATCGCCAGCACCATATCGGGAGTCGGGTTTTTCTTCGAGTTGTAGTTGCCATAGGCAGTAAAAGCCGGATTTAGCCAGACTCGTGCCTCTAGCTTTAAGCCCAATTCTGCCACTTCTGAGATGCGATCGAAGTTTTGAGCCGTTACCGTATGGTTTAAAACCGGATACTCACCTAATGAATGGGCAAGTTCAACCGATTCAACGAGCGTGTCAAAAATTTGCACCCCGCGCGACTGATTATGAGATTCTGCGTCAGGTCCATCTAAGGAAAAGTTGAGAAAATCGATCAACCCCTGCATTTCATGCGCCCGTTTGGGATACAGGATGGTGTTCGTAGTCATGCTCGTCACGAAACCCTGCCGTTTTGCCTCAGCGTAAATCTGCTGAACATCAGATCTTAGCAGCGGCTCTCCGCCTGTGAAGTCAACATACCTTACGCCCAGCCGCCGCAAATCCATCAGGTTGGTACGGATAGTGTCAAATTCTGCTTCTTCTTTCGGATCTAATGCCCAAATATCGCAGAAATGACACCGCGCGTTACAGCGATAGGTCAGATAATAATTTGCAACCAGAGGTGCCATAATGTTGTACCAGAGTTATATCTGTGAGATTTTTTAAGACATTGTCAAGATTCATTGAACTACACAATAAGCCTTAGAGAGATGCAACACAAGCATTCGATAAAGTAGGTGACAGTTTTTGAATGAAAAGTGACGGAAGTTTTAGGGATAGGTGAAATTGCTGGTAAGTAGATGGATTGAACTATTTACCATTCTACGTGGATTTCGCTTCCGCTCAACCCACCTCGATCAGGCTACTGAGGGTTGAGGCTTCGACGAATGCTCAACCGAACGCGCAGTCGAAACCCGATGGCAGTTAATTTTGTACCTCTACTATTATTACCCGTTGATTTTGTGTTTAAGACCAAGACTGTTTGCTGTTGGACGGACGAATTAAACCAAAATCCTACTGAGTGTGAAATTTTTTGGAGCAAAGTGTTGTTTATGATGATTTTTTGCCCATTCTCAACAAGAATAAGAGTCTATTTGCAGATTTTTATTTTTAAAAGGCTATCTTCTTGAAAAGGGTGAGTCAGTTGCTTGAGTGTCTGTGGTGGCAGCTTGAATAAAACAAAACCATCTAGGATTACCTCTGAGCTTGGAGTGATATTCACTGTTCTGGTGATGGCTTGATCCAAAGATGGGCTTTAATGTTATACGTGCATGAACTAAACAGCTTTAGGATTATCCGGTATGGCTATTGATAAGCTACAGCCCGCACCTCAACCCCAAGTGGGAGTTTACCTGCCTTACTATCCGCAGCAAGGTAAGCGATCGATTTTGCCGTATGCAATTAGTCTTTACCAAAAAGGCAACCTAGAAGGAGAGCGCCGCATTGAAGGGGGAGAGAGCATTCCTTTTGTTGCCACATGGAACATATCGGCATTGCCTGCTGACTTAACCCGTTGCCGCATTCAGTTTGATAGTGAAGCTGATTTGAGCTACGAGCTAATGCTGGCGAATTTTGAGTTTATTGATTTTTTGATTGAGGTTATTTTG
>JBBSCL010000229.1:0-5687 GCA_038250345.1 Leptolyngbyales cyanobacterium | reverse complement strand
TCTGCTGCTAAGGGAACGATTAAGGCGATCGCGGCTGCGGTGTCTTTAGGAACTGGCGCTTCTTTAGGACCCGAAGGACCGAGTGTAGAAATTGGCAGCAATGTCGGAGTCTTCCTTGGAAAAGTTTTGCAAGTTTCTCAAGAACGGCAGCGCTTGCTGTTGGGCGCAGGAGCCGCCGCTGGGTTTGCCGCTGGATTTAATGCCCCGATCGCAGGAGTCTTTTTTGCGTTAGAAGTCGTTTTGGGCACCACCTTTGCCACCTCGTCTGTCAGTGTGGTGCTACTTTCCGCTGTAGTGGCTGCATTGATTTCACAGATTGGTTTGGGAGGGCAACCCGCTTTTACACTGCCAAGCTACGAAGTTCGCAGCCCTTTAGAACTGCCACTTTACTTAGGATTAGGACTACTTGCTAGCTTAGTTTCGATCGCCTACACCCAAGCAATTCAGCTTTCCCAGCAGTTTTTTCAGGGAAAGATCAACGGGTTCGGCAGCATGGAAAAAATTCCGCCTGGGTTGCGATCGGTGCTTGGAGGTGCCTGCATTGGTGCTGTAGCACTGATCTTTCCCCAAGTTTTGGGCATTGGTTATGAGACGATTGAAGCAATGCTGCGGGATGTGCAGTTTTCCTTACCGTTGCTGATGTCCCTGCTAATTGCCAAGTTGCTAATAACAGCGCTAAGTTTGGGTAGCGGGTTTGTCGGTGGATTGTTTGCGCCTGCAATGTTTTTAGGAGCTTCCTTAGGAGCCGCTTACGGCAAAACCCTAGGGTTGTTTCCCCTATTTATTTCAGCCAATATTGCGGCTCCTCCTGCCTATGCGATGGTGGGCATGGCAGCAGTTTTGGCGGCGAGTGTGCGGGCACCCCTAACTGCAATTTTGCTGCTGTTTGAACTGACTCGCGACTATCGAATCATTTTGCCGTTGATGGCAGCGGTGGGCTTGAGCGTTTGGCTAGTTGAGCGGCTAAAACCGATTACTAGCCGACTTCCAACGATTGAACCAGTCGAGCTAGAAAAAGAGTCAAATCAGCGCTTAGAACTGATGCAGCATTTGCAAGTAGGACAAGCGATGCGTCGAGATTATTTACGGCTTTCTAGCGCTTTATCGATTTTGGATGGGGCGGTGGCACTCGTGCAAAATCGGGCGCACTGCGCGCTGATTGTGGATCGGCAGGAGCAATTAGTTGGAATTGTGACACTTCAAGATATTAATCGGGCGATCGCCCAGTGGAAGCCAATAACCACGGATGCTCAAAAGCAAGAATTCATTACTTGCCCGGTTGATACCCTCTGGGATATTTGCACAACAGAAATTTTGTGCGCTTATGAAGATGAACCGATTGCGGATGCTCAATCCCGCATGGCAACACGAGGATTAAGACAATTGCCCGTGGTCAATCGAAACGATCGGCACCAAATCATTGGCTTACTGGAACAGGAGCAGATTCGCTTAGCTTACAGTCTTGCGATCACTCAAAATACTTTGCAGCCTTATCTTCTAGAAGATTCGCCAACACAGGAAGCCCAAACTATTGCTCAATCTGAAACTATCCCTTTAGCTGCGTTAAGGCAGTCGGCTTAATTATCAGCCTTAGCGATTTCGACTAGTCCAGATGCCCGTAAACATCATGGACATGCCGCCCACGAAAATTGCGATCGCAAGACCCGCAGGAATAACTATCGTCCAGTCAACCGATTCCATAATAATGATGACCTAATCAGTAAATGTTTAGCCTGACATCAGAAAAACTCTTTTCCCTAAGCTAACGCAAACTACTTGTAAAATCAAAGAAAGCAGATTGCTAACAGCTTGATTAATCATCTAAGTTAACGCTTTTAATCTTCTGGCTCAGATGAGTCGATTTGTTTCAACTGGATATGTTTACGCCCTAATGAGATTTCAAATTCATCTCCCGGCTTCAGCTCCATTTGTTTGGTGTAGGCAGCACCAATCAATAGGTTTCCGTTAGATTGTACGCTAATTCGATAGCTAGCACTCCTGCCCCCTCGCCCGTTTGAACCCATTTTTCCATCTAGCTCAATCCCTTCCGCATCAATTAGAGCATTGAGGAATTTCATCATATTGACACGCTCTACACCATTTTTTGTAATGGTGTAGTACCCGCATTCTCTTGCTTTTGCTTCTTTGGTAAAGGTTTCTAGTTCCCTAACCTTTTTGAGCAAGGGTTCACCTGTTAGTGGTTCAGCTTTCTTCTTCTTAATCATTAAAATACTGCAAAGGAGTCTTAATTATTAGGCAAATATGACATCAACAGTCGCTCAAAACGTTCGCTTTGGATTGAATTGCATTGGTTCCAAGTAACTTGCTTTGTCATACTATATTGATACCATGTTTTTTAACTGATAGAAACCTGATTGATTTGTAGGGAACTAAAGCCTTAAAGCTGCTTCTTTTCCGGTTCATTTAATCTTGTTTATCCGGGTGAAAGAAAGCGTCTTAGAAGAAATTTTTCTTTTCCCTAATCCTGGTAAAGCGTTTGGTTATATTTTCTAAATAACTTATGGTGCCTCCTACTGCTTTCAATTTCTTCCGCCAATTGTGGAAACCAAAGCGGCTAGCAATTTTTGAAGCGGTTCTGATTGGGTTAGTTGCAGCATCGGCGGCAGTATTGCTCAAACAAGGAGTTCTCTGGCTTGGAAGTTGGCGAGTGCGAGAATCGTTGTTACTGCCTGCCTGGGTGTTACTGCCAGCGATTGGGCTAATGGGTGGCATGTTATCTGGATTGTTGATTGAGCGCTTAGCACCAGAGGCGGCTGGCAGCGGCATTCCTCAGGTTAAAGCAGCCCTAGCCTATGTGCCGATCGCGTTGAATTTGCGGGTGGCGATCGTCAAACTACTCAGCACGATGTTGGCGTTAAGTTCTGGTTTAGTATTGGGTCGGCAGGGTCCAACGGTGCAAATCGGGGCGGCATTGGCAGCCCAATTAAGCCGCTGGGCACCGCGATCGCCCGATCATCAACGTCAACTGATTGCGGCGGGTGCGGCGGCGGGTTTGGCGGCAGGCTTTGATGCACCGATCGCGGGGGTGTTGTTTGTGATCGAAGAATTGCTACAGGATGTTTCCAGCGTGACGTTGGGAACGGCAATTCTAGCTTCGTTTACAGGAGGCGTAGTCTCAAGGGTGTTATCAGGACCTAGCCTTACCTTAGTCGAACAGTCTACGCTGAATCAAACCAGTTTCTCGCCTGAAGAAATCCCGTTTTTCCTGCTATTGGGCGTGTTAACTGGCATTTTTGCCGCAGCATTTAACCGCAGCATTGTGGAAAGCTTGAAATTTAGTCGTCGCTATTTGCGGTTTAGTTTGCCTTGGAAGATTGGGCTAGCAGGATTGATCTCTGGGTGCGCGATCGCGCTATTGCCGCCCGATTTTCGCGATACCACGACGCTCCAAGGGTTTTTAACCACGGGCACTGCCGATTGGCACATCACTGCCAGCGCTTTTGTTGTGCAATTTGTGCTGTCGGTTTTGGCGTGTAGTGCCGAAGCCCCCGGAGGATTGTTTATCCCTAGCTTGGTGTTAGGGGCGGCTTTGGGACAGTTGGTGGGGCTAGTTGCCGGAACCGTGCTAGGGGGCGCGCCAATTATTTATGCCCTAACAGGCATGGGAGCTTTTTTTGGGGCAGTTGCCAAGGTTCCAGTTACGGCGATCGTGATTGTGTTTGAAACTACCTTGAATTACAACCTGATCTTGCCGCTAATGATCTGCTCGGTCACATCTTATTTAATCGCTGAATGGCTAAATCCGGGTTCTCTTTATACACATTTGTTAGAGCTTAAAGGCATTTACCTTGCCCCAAATGCCATTAGCGATGGGCTGTGGGCAACCTTGACGGCGGCTGAGGTGATGCAAAAAAAAGTAGAAACGCTGCCTAGTCAGATGACCTTAGTAGAAGTAGTTGAAGCCTTCGCCAAATCTCACCATCGTGGGTTTCCGGTGGTCAACCAGGGGAGACTGGTGGGGATTGTGACGCAAACCGATTTAGATAAGATTACTAATCTGCAATTACCTGACCATGCGGTTCTGAAAGATATCATGACTCCGCAACCAATCACCGTCAGTCCAGAGGATGCTCTCAGCCAGGTGCTTCATCTCCTGTCAAGCTACAAACTTTCTCGACTACCTGTAGTGGCTGATCGCAAACTCGTTGGCATTATTACCCGGAGTGATATTTTGCGAGTGGAGTCGGAGAAACTGCGGGGTGGCTCGGAGCGCGTGGGTCCTCAGCCGGAACCGTCTTATGTGGTGTATCAGACGCGATCGCCTGCTTTGGGGCAAGGGCGTTTGCTGGTGCCGCTGAGCAATCCTCAAACCATGCACGGGTTGATGAAGCTGGCGTTGGTGATTGCGCGCGATCGCAACTACGAAATTGAGTGTCTGCAAGTGATCACCGTGCCGCGCCATAGTTCTCCCTCAGAAACAGCCGTTAACACCACCCTCAGCCGCCGCATTCTCAAACGTGCCGTTCACCAAGGAAATATCTGGAGCATTCCAGTGCATACTCAAATTCGAGCCGCCCATACCACTGCCGAAGCCGTTTTAGAAACCGTTAAAGAACGCCATATTGACCTTTTGCTGATGGGCTGGAAAGGCAGTACCTCCACACCAGGACGGATTTTTGGCGATACTGTCGATACTGCCATCCGGCAAGCAGATTGCGATGTGGTGCTGGTCAAAATGGGCGATGAGCTAATTGGCTCTCATTTGCCCTCTAATGAAATAGAGCAATCATCGCTGGCGATGTTGCTACGGTTAACCCAGCTAAAACGGTGGCTGGTGCCCATTGGTGGAGGACCGAATGCAGACTATGCCGTTACCCTGCTGCCAGCACTAGTCTCGTTAAGCCAAGCGCCAGAAATTTTCCTGTGCCATGTTTCTGCTCCTAATGATCAAAGCTACGATACTAGCCCCCTTGAAAGAAGCGCGGCATTTCTCCAGCAGCAAACTCAGGCATCGGTCGTAATTACATCGGTTTGCGCCCAGTCGGTGGTAGAAGCGGTGGTAGACATGGCACAAAACAATCAGTGCGATGTAATTGTGTTGGGTGCAAGTCGGGAAGGGCTGTTGCAGCAGGCAATTCAGGGCAATATTCCAGAAGCGATCGCCCGAAATTGTGATTGCACCGTAATTTTGGTTAGGAAGGCGACTGCGTAAACTGATCACGAGAAGTAAAATCGAGCGATCGCCCAAGCTGTTGCCACTCTTCAAAACTGATTTTCTCTGCTTCATAAAGCTCTCGCAACACTTGGCGCAGCGCTTGACAGGCAAAAAATTGATCAAGTAACTGAATTGCCTTAGCCATGGCAAGTTGATGGTTTTGATACACGGTTGGATCAGCCAATTTTTCACCCAGGGGCGATCGACAACACAACCGGAAGCCCGCCTCTGCTGCAATCACTTCAATCATCCATCCTTGATGAAATTCTATTAATTCAGTCACGATATCCACTGGGTAATTGAGTTAACCTACACTATTTGAAAAGTGCCAAACCCCACTTTATGCGACGGGAGGCTTTACAGCGCTTATTTTCAACTATAAAAAAAAATGCTTAATTCTTCATTACGCCTTAACGCAAACCTATGCGCCATTTGTCGGATTTTATTCGCTTCACACCGTTGTGATTGGAGTCGCCGCATTAACCAACGTTAGTAAAGTGCCGGTTTGTTC
>JBBSCL010000228.1:0-5692 GCA_038250345.1 Leptolyngbyales cyanobacterium | reverse complement strand
TTACTAATTGGCGATCGCCTATGAAATCCTCTACTTTGATGACTGCGGCGCTGTTATCCGTGCTTAGCACCTCCTTGCCGGCTCATGCAGAAAACTTAGACCACAGCCGTCAGCTTATCGCAACGAAACAGTGCCCCAAGTGTGATCTGAGCCGAGCCGGATTGGTCTTTGCAGATTTAGCAGGCGCAAACCTGAGCCAAGCCAATTTAGCTGGGGCAAATTTGAGTCAGTCTAATCTGCAAGGGGCAGACTTGCGTGGGGCAAACCTAACTGGAGCGTCACTCAATGGCGCAAATTTAACTGGGGCAAGGTTGGATGGAGCAAATCTTGCTGGAGCGGATCTGCGTAAATCGTATTTGACCGGGGCATCGGTAACGGGCGCGATTACCGAGGGAGCTTATTTGCAAGGAGCCGTGGGACTTGCCACCTCGGTCGGAACGCTGGAGGATTTTTATCGCTGGGCATTGGAAGATGAACAGCGGCAAAACTATGCGAGTGCGATTCAAAACTACACTCAGATCATTGCCCGTCAAACTGATTTTGCCCCCGCTTATTTGGGGCGCGGCGCGGCGCGAATGCGGACGGGCGATCGCAAAGGGGCGATCGCAGATACTCGTGAAGCCGAACGCCTGTTTAAAGCGAAGGGCGATACCAAAAGCGCAGAGGTTGCCACCAAAGTTGCACTGCTGTTTGAAACGCCCACACCCGAGGATAAAATAGACAAGGGCAAACCTAATTTTGGTCAGGCGCTAATTGGCATTTTGGGCAGTGCTATGCAGCTATTTTTGTCTAGGTTTTCCCTGCCGTCGTTGTTTTAGCCGCCACCAGCATGTCGCACTGTTGGCTTGGGCGGATTCTCTCGACTGGTTTTATCATCCAGTTCCACATTTTAGTCACAGTCCGAATTTGACTTTACAACTTTGCCCAAGCGCATCGTGATTCTCCCATCCAGCCATGCATCAACTTAGATAATAGTACACGTAATCTATTCACTCGCACCGATCTCGTCTCACAACAACAGCGATCGCCGCCAAACAAAACAGTTGAAATTATCGAGATTGATTCAGCAAGTCCAGGTTACTTTGAACCGATCGCTGAATCGTTTGTGTCATTTGATCGACGGTTGCTATTTTGTTGGTTTGAAACGCCGCGAATGAGTCTTTTAAGTTAATCGGAGTCCCAATCTTGATGGTTACCAGTCGATGCCCTTTTGGGAAAGGTTGGTCAATGTTGAATACTTCTCGTTCTAGCCGAGTCAAAGTATCCATGAACCGCTCTATTGTAGGATTTTCTGCCACATAGCCGTCATACATTGCATCAAAATTCAGTACGCGCCTGATGGATCGCTGGACAAATTCTACGCTCCATGGGAGATCGGTTGGCAATCCAAACTCCAATGGTCCTGTCTTCGTTAGCGTTGCGTTCAAAACCCGATAGACGCGCTCGCGATCGAGGTCGGTTGCCGCCGAAGTTAGCCCATACTGCTGCTCACAGCTTTGCAGGACATAGGCTTTCAAGGTTTTAATGCGGTGATCCCAAGATAGGGTTGAGTCAATCTTCATGCCGTATTCTTGTTCAAGCTGAATCAGCAGTTTTTCGGCGATCGCTCGTAGCCGTTCATAATTGCCCAGTCGCGTCGGCATCTCCAGCTTTTGTTCCAGTTGGGTCAACAGTTTTTCAATCGCAACCGTCATGTCTTGGGTGTAGCGATACTTAATGCTGACCGGCACAGCATAGAGATCGGGAGGGGCATCGCCTTGCTTTACCATTCGGTTCATCGCTTGGAATGCCAACTGCACCGCGCCTGCCCGAAATGGAGTAACGATGTCATTTTGAAACGAACACCCCCCTTCTGGAAAAATGACCAAATGACAACCGGGTTGCGCCAATAATTCCATCGTTTGGATAATACTGGGGCGATCGGCTAATCCGCGCCGAACCGAGTAGCACCCGATCGCCTGAAAAAAGCGCCCTAACTTACTTTGTAATTGCTCATAGGCTCCTAGATAATAAAACGCTTGCCCTAATCTGCCAGAGAGCAAAAATATGGCGATCGCATCATGAAAAGTGGGGTGATTGGGCAACAGCAACACGCGATCGTTTCGCAGCGCAATTAACTGATTGAGGCTTTCATATTCCACCTCTAAATCCATTTGAAAGCCCCAACATGCAACCATGGGAGTCAGCGTTTGAATCAGCCGAACGAAAGGCACATTGCGGCGAGGTGGATAAAAATCAATTGACATTCAAAATAGGGAATAGGGAGTTTTGAGTTTTGAATTCGCTATTCGCTACTGTCCGCAGCAGCGATCGATGCCCAGGCTGTCTAGCAGCAGGTCACTAACTGCGTTGGCGATCGCAAATTGCCCATAAAAACTATTGGAAAAATCAAAGGCTTCCATTTCGGTGACGATCGCCATTGTTAAAGAGATTAAATCGTTTTCGCCTTCCATCCGCTGACGCATAAAAATTTGCGCGGCTCGTCTGGCAATCTGCTGATTCACCTGTTCTGGCAAAAATTCGGTGTCCAGCCAGGTCAGCAACGCGGTTTGTAGCCATTCCCCTTCCTGTTCAGGATTTTGGGCAGGGGGCAGCATGATATTGGGAATCGGTTCGACCATTGGTGCGATTAAAAAGTCTCAATCACTTGTTCTATAGTGTAAGCCCGTCCTAGCCACTCAATAGCGCCACAGAAACACCTCTACATAAATAATGTTTGCCCCGGTAAATCTTCCTGGCAGATCGGCTAAACCCTAGCCTATATTTAAGATGCCAAAATCGCGATCGCTAAACCTATGCTGAAGCCCATCATCAAGCTTGCCGGAGTGACCCTACTCATTGCTTGCACGTGGGCGGAGTCTGCCAGCGCCCAAACTGCACCATCTCCAAAACGCGCCCTGATTAAGGAATTGCTGGAACTCACCCGTGCTGGAGATAGCGCCAACGACAGTTTGCGTCAAAGCTTGGCTCAAATGGAAGCCGATTTACCTAAACTACTGTTTACTTTGTTCCAAGACTCAGGTTTGCAGGGCGATGCTTTAAAGCAACGAACCAACGACACAGCGCTGAGAATCATTAAACGATATCAAGAGCGTGTGCCTAAAGTGTTGGATATGAAGCAAATTACCGAGCAAATCAGCTATTCTTTGTATGACAAATTTTATACAGAAGCAGAATTAAAAGATGTGATTGCTTTCTACAAAACCTCTACCGGGCAAAAAATGATTGTAACGATGCCCAAACTGATGTCCGAGTCGAGTCGTATGTCCAATCAGCTCGTCTTGCCAAAGGTGATGAACCTGATTCAAGAAATTGTCAAAGAAGAAATTGGCAAACTCCCTGCAAAGTCGAAATAGGATTAACGTTTGGTGAGCAGTCAGTTTGATGTTCCTTCTATTATTCACGGCTACGCCCAGGGCTATTTTTTAATGGCGGATGAATCGGGCGACGATTTGGGCTGGTATTCCAGTCGGCAGCGGACGCTAATTCCCCTGGACGATCGCTTCCGCTATCCCAAATCTTTACAGCGCGTGCTCAATCAATCGCGGTTCACCGTTGCCGTCAATCGAGATTTTGCCAGCGTGGTGGAAGGCTGCGCCGATCGCGAAACGACCTGGATTTCTGAGGATCTTAAAGCCGTTTACTGGTCGCTGCATCAAGAAGGCTGGGCACATAGTTTTGAAACCTGGCAGGGTGACGAATTAGCAGGCGGCATTTTGGGGATTGTAATTGGCGGCGCATTCATTGGTGAGTCGATGTTTTTTCGGATTCCTGATGGCTCCAAAGTGGCAATGGTGAAGCTAGTGGAACATCTGCGCGATCGCCAGTTCACTTTATTCGATGCCCAAATGATGAACCCGCACCTAGAACGCTTCGGTGCCTACGCGATCGACAATCGCCAGTACAAAGATTTGCTCCGGCAGGCGCTACAACAGCGATGCACATTGGAATAGAGGAAGTGCGAATGACGAAGTGTCAGGTGTCAGGAATGAAATATGAACTATTCGTCATTTTTCGGGTTCTGAGGCTTTTTGAATGCGGCTGGCGAAATACTCTTCGCGGAATTTGAGTTGTTGAGCCAAGGGTAGGGCTTCCTGAAAGGCGGCGATCGCTTCGGGATATTCTTTTCGCAGCAGATGCACTTGCCCCATTTGGTCATAGGCATCCATTACGCCATAGGTGTTATATGCCTGCTTTTCGATTTCAACCAGAAAGGCATACATTCGCAATGCCGAATCGAGGCGATCGTTTGCCCGATAGAGATCTCCTAATTTTTTGAGCGCGTCTGCGGCATGGGCAAACTGCAACAGCGGGATCGCTAGTTTATATGCCAGTTGATAATTGGTTTCGGCTTGATCGAGTTGGGTCAAGCGGCGATGGTTGTCGGCAATTTTGAGGGTCAGGGCAGGAATCAGTTTGGCATCGCCTAACGAAGTCTGATGAAAGGTGATCAGTTGCTCTTGATAGGGAATTGCCTGGGCTGGCTGCTTTGCCTGTTCGTGAATGTAGGCAAGTCGATCGAGGTATAGCGGGAAGTTGATGGGGTCGCGGCGAGATCGCGATCGCACCAATAACTCTTGATAAGGTGTTGCAGCACTTCCATAATCAAACCAGGCAAGGTGGAGTTGCCCCAAGGTAATCAGCGTCGATTCCAGCTTAAAAGCGTCATTCCGTCGTCGAGCTTCTGCTAGCAATTGCTGATAAATTTTGACCGCTGTTTGAGGCAAGCGCACTTGCTGATAGGCAAATCCCAGCGCATCCAGCAGAGAAACTTCTCTGTTCAGGTTTCCTAAGATGACGAGAGCATTCACTCCACCCACCGCCAACGGATTGGTATCGATGCTGCCAAGCAACTGTCGGACTGTTACGGTTGGTGCCGCTTGATTTTGAGCCTGGGACTGACTGGATGGAATGCTGTTCTCAGTTATTTTTGATGGTTGGCTCGGCTCTAACTCTAAGGCAAGATCGGGGGGCAGCGCTTCAAGCTGGGTAGATAATGGAGCAGGTGCCGCCAATTTTCCCTGGCTGGCTGATTGTTCTGTCAGTGCTTTTGCCCAAATCTCATCCAGCCGTTTGGTGATCCAGCGCAATTGAGTTGTGTCGCTTTCTCGCCATGCCGCATCGCCCACTCGTCCCAAAGTCAGCACTTCTTCCGTCAAAGGACCCACTAAACGCCGAAACCGCAGCTCCCGATTCCAAGCGTTAAATGCAGCGACGCGATCGCCCTGTTCCAGTTTGGTCGCCCCGATCACCGCCAACCGATTTGCCCCCGCCCGCAGTTGCCGAATCTCTTGAGCCGTTAAAGGACGATCTTTGTAATCGTAGGGAATCAGCGGATCAGGAGCAGTAATTTCGAGTGGGTTAGGCGGAAATTCTTCTGCAATCGGCTGTTTCCGTTTGTCAGAGGACTTTTTGCTTGGAGTCGGTTTTGGCGCGGTGGGAACCGCTTCTGGAGTGAGTTGCGGCGGCGATAGCTGGCTAACTTGAGCGATCGCATCGGTTGGCAGCAGCACGTTGGTGCTGATTCCAGTAGTTCCCACAATCAGGTTCAGGGCAATCCTTATTTTTAACTGACTCGTCCACAGCCGTACCATCCCAATCGTTCTCCTAGAGCAACTTTTAGAAAACTAACTTTCTCAAGCATTAAACCATTTAGACCTACACCCAGCCTAAAGGTTCCACTTCCTTTTTC